>NZ_QOCY01000019.1:0-9733 GCF_024701915.1 Lactobacillus leichmannii
ACCGGCTTGTCCCACTTGCGAACTTGGTTGCGCAGAGCCTGCCAGTTATTAACCGCTAGCATCGACTTGATGCCGTAGAAGCGGTTCAAAAAGAAATGCCGGCACCTGCCGTATCTTTCAAAAAAGTCTGACATTCTGGCAAATTCTTCATCGCTTATCTTTTTGGAGTAGACTCTAACTGTCTTGGGCTGAGTCTTTTTCACTGTCTGCTTGACTGAAGAGCTTCTTGCTTTCTTGGATGACTCTTGCATTCTGATGCGACCTCTTTCCATACAGCTTAGCTGAGAAAACAGTGATTATAGATAAAACATCTTCTACAAGTTCTGAATTTGGATCAACGTTATCTGTCTGATTGATGACAACCAGCTCTACATCGTTTGCCTGACAGATTGTCTCAATCATTTCAAAGCCAAAACGGACAAGCCTGTCTTGATAATTTACCACGACTCGCTCGCACTGCTTCTTGCAGATCATGTTGATCAGCTCTGTCAGGCCCTTTTTCTTATAATTGAGACCAGATCCAACGTCTTGAATGATCTTAAACTGATAGCCATTGACTTCGCAATATCTGGACACTACATCCTTCTGTCTTTGGAGGTCTTCTTTTTGATGGCCAGAAGAAACCCGGCAATAGCCGATGGTCAGCAGCTTCTTAGGCTTAGCTGCTTTCGCATTGCCTTGCAGAAGCTCATCTAGCATTTCTTTAGTGTAGCGACGTTGATTGGAGGCAGTTCTAAGCGGAGTAATCAATCCCTCAGCTTCCCAATTGCGGAGAGTTGACTTAGCAACATTAAGATATTCAGCTGCTTTTGATATGGACATGTATTCGCTCATTATTTCTTCCTTCCAATCTTTTGATACCGGCATTATATCATGAATTGGTAAGAAATATTACTATTTGGCACTGGATGAAATTAATACTTTTTAACAGTCACAACCTTTCTATGCCAGGAAAGCATCAAGTCTGCCATCGACAAGGCGAGGGAGGCCCTCCAGTACACCGGTGATGACTTAACTCAACTGTATCACGTTTTTGACGAAAGCGTCCGGGAAAAGTACGTCAATCGCGACTATGTCCTGACTCACTTCCAGGAGGCCCTGGATAAGCGCTGGATCAAGCCTTACTACCAGATGGAGACGAGAAGACGAGAAGTAAAAAATCAGCACCCGGACCGGTGCTGATTTTTTACATGCTAAATTTCTACTCCAATCATCAGCCCGCCCGCTTCAGCGTAGAAGCTGCATAGGGCGCGGCAGGTGCCCAGGTCAACCCTGGCCTCTGGACGCTTTTTCCTGATCAAGTCGTGGAGCTCAGCCGCGCTGTCGAAGTTGTCAGCGTGGTCGATCTTGACCCGGCCGCCCCTGTAGCCCTTCTCTTCCAAAGTTCTCAGCAGGGCTGCCAGGGTCTTCTTCTCCCCTCTGGCCTTGCCCAGGGGCTTGATTTCGCCTTCCTCTGCCCAGCCATAGACCCAGATTTTCAAAAGTCCGGCGATCTTGGCCACCGCCGGGCTGACCCGGCCATTGTTGGCCAGATTGGTCATCGACTTTAAGGCAAAAAAGATGCGGACATGGTTTTCCAGGTAGTCGCTCACTGCTTCCACCAGGTCCGGGAACTGCATCCCCTTTTCCTTCAGTTCCGCGATCTTCTCCGCCGCCAAAAACTGGGCCGGACCCGCGCTTTTACTGTCAAAAACGTGAATCAAGGCATCCGGGTATTCTTCCTGGTAAATCTTTGCCGCCTGCATTGCTGAATTGTAGCTGCCGGACAAGACCGATGAGATGGTCACGACATAGATCTCGCTGCCCCCGGCGTAAGCGTCCAGCCAGGCTGAAATACTGGGGCAGGCTGAAGACGCCGCGATCCCGTCCTTGGCTCTTTGATTGAATTCCGCCTGGTCAAAGCTGGCGTCGTCCAGCCAGGTCTTATCCCCTTGAATCAGGCTCAAGGCCGCTACTTCCAACTGGCAGCTCCCCAAGTTGCCCGCTGTCATGTTAGCTCCGGAATCAGTTACTATCTTAATTGGCATATTTCACAATCCTCGTCATCGGTTTCTTAAAAACTTCTGCTTAAGTCTATAGCAGGAACGTCCTCGTGTCAAGTTTTTTGAAAACCGCTAAGCTGCTTTGCTATAATGTGGATGATCGAATTTTGTTTTGTCTTTATTTTTTGTATCAGCTGACAGGAGGTTTTTATGGAAAAAATTGCCCGTTCCCTGGCCGGCCTGCACCTGCCCCGCTACCAGGAACTGCCCCAGATGGGCCTGTACCTGGAGCAGACCGCGACTTATATCAATGAGGCCCTGGCCCCCTTGGAAAACGTCCACCTGACCAGTTCCATGATCAGCAACTATGTCAAGCATGACCTGATCGCCTCACCTAAAAAGAAGCTCTACAGCCGCCAGCAGATCGCTGAGCTGGTCTTTATCGCCGTGTCCAAAAACGTCCTCTCCCTGGCTGACCTGTGCGAGGCCCTGAAGCTGCAACGGTCCAGCTACGACACTGAGACAGCCTACAACTACATGGTTGATGAACTGGAAAACGTTCTGGCCTACGTCTTCGGCTTTAAAGGCGAGCTGACCGACGTCGGCCACGAGCATGGCGAATACAAAACCATGCTCCGCAACGTCATCATGACCGTCAGCTACAAGGTCTACCTGGACAAGTACTTTGCCCAGTTTACCGGCCAAGAAGAAGAGTAAAAAAGTAGAAAAAGACTAGCCGTACATAGCTAGTCTTACCTTGATTCGTCTCTTTTAGTTACCTATTCCACTATGAAAATAACGGCTGTAATTTGCAAAAACACTTCAAATGTTGCTTTTTTTCGTCATTTTGTTAGAATAGGGGTAGCTATAGAGTGTCTCAAGCTAATAGCTATGCCCGCTGTGAGTTACGCCAATAACTCAGAGCTTTTTATTTGCGTTGATTGTTCGCCGTTTACTGTCGCCAAACAGTAACGGCTTTTTTTGTTTGGACTGAGTTCGCCTATCTTGTGGTTAGTGTCATTTGACTTATCCACAGTTCCGGTTAACTCATACTTACTATACCATAATATGAAACCAGCAACAATACCAACATAATAAGGAAAGCACGGCTAAAATGATTGATAAGTCATTCCCTGTGACGGATTATCTGTCACGTTTAGCTTGTGTTAACTATGATGACTAACTATATAAAGTGTCATTAAATGATTTGCAACTAGCAATCACTAGCAACCTCCATTTCCCTCTTTCGTTCATAACCGTTCACAGGCGTTCATAGGTGTTTCGATGCTGACACGGCCATTTATTTACACTTAAACTAGATCCTGTGGTTAGTTGTCCTTTAGAGTGCATCCCCTCACTGTTTCTAATTCCGATAACTCTAATTTAATGAATTAGAGTGATTATATGCTGACCTATCATATACTGAGCAATCATATAAAGCCCGCCCGGGTAAAGCCCGCCCGGGGGATTGCGAAAATGTCTGGTTTTGTCCGGTTCGAAAAACGAATTTAAAGCGTGCTATAGCCTGTCGCCCGCTCCCCTTGCTGGGGGCTCTGAGATAAAGCCACAGACTTGTATGGCACCATGCAGAACTTATTAGGCATTTGGTGGAATAAACAAGCAGCTAGAGAATATGCGGCCAAACACCCCGAAGAACAGAACACTGACAATGAGCGTTCTTGGAATTAAACGGGCGCCGAAAGTGCAGACGGCAGTGCCTTGCTGAATACCTTGCAGCAAATTGTCGGTGCGGTTTCAGATTAAAAAGCCGCAAGTGAGCCGCGATCTTTAGTTCCGCAAATGCGCATTAATGAGTTCCGGTAAGTGATTGCCAAAACAATCGCCCTTACCGGAATTTTTTTGCTATTAAGCGGATTCTTTTGCAAAAAATCTTTCTGCCTCTAAGCATTATCCGTGGCTAATTTGTATGCCATCTGTTATGCTTAACTTCTTCATTGTTAGTAGACAGTGTATAAGGAGGTCGATGTTTTGAAGAATCCATATGATTTTGATGTCTTGTACTTAGGTAGTGGGCATGGCGCGTTTGACGGGGCCGGCCCATTGGCAGCTTCGGGAAAAAAAGTTGCGGTGGTTGAAGGTGACATGATCGGCGGCACCTGCCCGAATTATGGGTGTAACGCGAAAATCACGCTTGATACGCCGGTGGTTTTGCAGCGGTTGGCAGAACGGATGCAGGGTGTTGTGTCTGGCAATATCAAGATCAACTGGTCGGCATTAGTGGCCCATAAACAAGCCGTGATTAAGCCGTTACCGAATGCTATCGGTACGGGATTAACCCAAAACGGCGTGACGATCATCCATGGCTATGGAAAATTTCAGGACGCGCACACGGTTGTTGTGGGTGAAAAGACCTATACCGCTGACAAAATTGTCATTGCGACCGGCCAGCGCCCGCATCGCATCGATGTTCCGGGGGCCGATTTAGCCCATGACAGTCGGGCCTTCATGGACTTGGACGTCTTGCCGAAGCGAATCGGTATTTTGGGATCTGGCTATATCAGTATGGAATTTGCGACGATTGCCAATGCGGCAGGCGCCGATGTCCATGTGTTGATGCATCATGATCGTGCTTTGCGGGAATTCCACCAGCCGTTTGTCGAAGATGTGATGGCCGACATGACGAAACGGGGCATTCAATTCACGCCGAACGCGGCGGTGACGGCGCTTGAGAAGACCACTGATGGCATTGTGATTCATTATGGTGACAAGGAACAGTTAGTTGTCGATTGGGTGCTGGACGCAACCGGCCGAATCCCGAATGTTGAGCAACTGGGATTAGAAAACATCGGTGTCAAGTTTAACCAGCACGGAATTCTTGTGGACGACTATCTGCGAACCAATGTGGCCAATATTTATGCATCGGGCGATGTTTTAGACAAGCTACAACCAAAATTGACGCCAACAGCCACGTTTGAGTCCTATTACCTTTACAAGTTACTGAGCGGCCAAACAACTGCGCCGATTGATTATCCGGCGATTCCGTCAACGGTTTACACCTCGCCAAGAATTGCCAAAGTAGGTGTGGCACCGGAAGCGGTCAAGGATGATACTAACAAAGTCGTGCACAACCACATTCCGGATGACTGGTATCATCAAACCGATCAGGAAACGGTGGGTGATAGCCTTTTGGTGTTCGATCAGGAACATCATCTTGTCGGCGCCACGGAGTACAGTGCTCAGGCCGAAGATGCGATCAACACGTTATTGCCGGCGATTGTCTACCATCTGAGTCGCGATCAGATGTGGCAAATGGCGCACATTTTCCCGGCTGAGGGTGCAGCGGCATGGCATAAGATTCGGTAATTTCGAGATAAAGCCACAGGGGGCTGCTTGCTTGGCTTTAGTGCAAAAGAAAAAGGTTGACCATTACTGGTCAGCCTCTTTTTATGTCGTTACCTTTGTTACTTAGTTCCGCCGTGCCTGTGCCCTCACTAGTGGGGATGGATCAACTTGTAGCTTTTGGCGGTCAATCGGTCGTCCATACCGTGCCACAGCCGCCCTTACTAGCGGGGATGGGTCAGTAACTAATCGGTCAAGGTCTTGCGGTCTAGCGGCCTTTGCTACCCAGATTCTAGCGTTTTCGTCCGGGTCAGTAACAAGGCGGTCAAGCGTTGCATTGTCTCGGTCAAGCGCCGCATCGATTGCCCTTAATTCTTTTTCTGGCAAATCACTCTTAACCATTGTTACTTTACTACGCTTTCTATAAACCGTATTTCTTCATGTTGTTAATATACAGGTCACGAAAGAGCTCGCTATCCGTAACGTCCCGATCTGTTACCCACAGCTTGTCTAAATATTCTTGAAAGAGTTCGGTTGTGGTCTTGCCCGTGATCGCTTTGTACGCCTCAAGCTTAGCCCGTGTTTCCTTACTGATTACCATGTTTATATGCTCGCTTTTGACCTCAGCGGGCTTTTTTCTTTTTGCCCGGGGTCTAACCACCTTAACCGCTTGTGGCTTTTCCTCGGCCATTTCGGCCGCCTGTGCGGTCTTTTGCATTACATCCTGAGCATCTACCTTAATCTTGTTAGCCATTCTTTAAATCCTCCTCAATCTCGTTTAATAGTGCTTTTGCATCCTCGGTTACCTTTGCCCCTTTGGCAGCATACTCAAACAGGCTCTGTTTGGCGTTTTGCGCCTCTCTCACGGCCGTTGCATCCCTTAGGGTAGATCGATAAACCTTAGTATTAAATTGCTCTGCTACCTCATTTAAAGCCTCTGTGATCGCCTTGCTTAGGTTAGTGCGGGGGTTATATCTGTTTAGCACAATGCCACAGATTGAAAGGCGGGGATTAGAGCGCCGCTGTATTGCCTTGACACGCTGGGCAAGGGTTGCCATGCCTTTAAAGCTGTAAATGTCCGCCTGCACGGGGATGATGAGCTTATCCGCCGCCGTCAATGCATTGCTGACAATGACGTTTAAGCTTGGCGGGGTGTCAATGACTATCAAATCATAATCATCTTTGACCGCCTCTAGCTTGTCAGACAAGATAAACTGAGCATCTAGCACGCCCGCTAGCTCTACCTCGACACGCTCTAAAGTGAGGGATGCCGGGACTAGATCAAGATTCAAGTATCCACTAACGGGTGTAGCCACAGCCGGGACTTGCACGCTCTCGCTGGTCAATAACTCATAGCTCGTTTTGCTGGGATCGTAATCGCTGACCAAACTATAAGATGCATCCCCTTGCTGGTCAAGATCCACTAGTAGCACCCTCTCGCCTCTTAGAGCCTCGCCTGTCGCTAGTAACAGGGCAAGGGTAGTTTTTACCCGCCCCGCCTTTTTGAGTGGTTACAGTTACTATTTTTGCCATTTTAGACACCTTATATAAAGACTAATCAAATATTGCCTTGCTAATATCGGCCGTTGCTGAGTTGCCCAGCTTGCCAATCTGGTGCAAGTAAATGTTTGTCGTGTCGCCGCTCGCATGTCTGAGCATTAGTTGGGTATCTCTTTGGCTGTGCCCCAGCTCTAAGGACAAGATCCCGGCTGTGTGTCTCGTGCTGTGTGCCGTCCATTTTGGGTCATTAAACCCGGCTTTGATAAATCTAGTCTTACAGATCTTGCTAATGGATCGGGTACTGAGGGTCTGACCCTTTGAACGGTTGCTAGTGCTTGTAAAAAGTGGCTCTGTGCATGCTGGGATATCCTTTGCATCGATGCCACGGGTGGTTAAATAGTCGGTCAAGACAGTGTAAACGTGATCCGGCAACGGTACATAGTCGCTCGCATCGGCCTTCCCCTTGCCTTGCACTAAAAGCACCCGGGATGCCCCTAAAATGGTTATATCCTTGACCTTAGCCCGGGATGCCTCAATCGTCCGTAAGCCACAGGTAAAGAGCAAAACTAACAGCGCATAATCCCGCTTCCCGGCCTGTGTGGTCTGGTCGATCTGGTCTAGTATCTCTTTGACCTGAGCCGCCTCAAAATAGCTTTTAGGGCTCTTACGGTTGACCTTGCCCGACTTGACGTACTGGGCAATGTTGGGATATTTGCCGATGCTCTCAAGCCATTTAAACCATTGCTTGATCGCTACCATGTAAAGGTGCACTGTATTAGGTTTATGGTCAGATCCTCTTTATAGCGTCTAACAGTGTTCGTTGTCGGTTGCTGGGCGTCCGGTTGGTCTTTAAGCCACAGCTTAAAGCGCTTGATACAGCTTTTATAGGTCTTAGCCGTGTTCGGCATGTCTTCAAGATACAGTAAAAAGCTATCAAGGGTTGCCCCGTCTAAGGTTTAGGCAAGCGTGATGTCATTGGTCATTTTTGCACCCCTCTTAACTATGATTACTAATCATATAATCATATATTGACTCTTTACAGCTATTATAGCACCTTTTCCGCCTATGTGTTTATGGAATTAGAACTTTTTTCAATTAGTTCGGGATCTACTCCCCCTGATTTTCAAATTTCTATCCCACACGAATAAAACCGTGGGCACTGCCCAAACCCGCAAGCTGTGTCAGCTTGACCCCATAAATGAGCGGGAGCTCCCGCTCAAACTCACCCCGCACTCGCCGTGAGGCAGACAAAAAAGCAGGTGTGCTTTTCTTTACATGCGCAAAAGTGTCTTGGCCTAGTGAGTCCATCAACTCCTTAAAGCCGTTCTACGTCGATTTACCGTTGACGGACAGTAAAATTATACGGTTAACAGCTAAAATGGCTTAGAGAGCAAATTAGGGGCATTTAAAGCCAATAAAGTCCAGTCGCCAACTCTTTCGGACTTTATTGGCTTTGAAGATTCCAACTGACGCAAGTCAGTTTTGTTTGAGCAAAGCGAAATCTGATACAGGTTTTAATGGGTTTAGCACAGCGTAATCTTTGATGACGTATAAGTGCGCCTCCGACATTTTCTTCGGTTTTGTGTTATAATAACCATATCAAAAGGAGATCAATCTAATGAAATATACGAAAACTAAAGCAGTATTAAATCAACTCGTTGCCGATTTGAGCCAGATGTCAATGATTATCCATCAGACGCATTGGTACATGCGTGGACCCAACTTTTTGAAGTTGCACCCCTTGATGGATAAGTTCATGGAAGAAATTGATAGCCAACTCGATGTCATTTCTGAACGGCTGATTGCGCTTGATGGCAATCCTTACTCGACCTTAAAAGAAATGGCCGAAAACACTAAGATTCAAGACTGGCCTGGTGAATGGGACAAAACAACCCCAGAACGCCTCGCACACTTAGTTGATGGCTATCGTTACTTGGAAGACCTTTACCAATACGGCATTGAAGTATCCGATGTTGAAAAAGACTTCAGTACCCAAGATATTTTCATTGGTCTCAAAACCGCAATTGAGAAGAAAATCTGGATGATTCAGGCAGAGCTTGGGTCGGCGCCGGAAATTGATGAATAAAATAATATTAAAAAATCGGTAGGCTTATGGGTAGGCTTATGGTAGATTGTAAAATTAATCCGAACGCCCATTTGAATATTGGACAGCCCTAGTTCACAAAAGGTTTCGATTTTAATTCGTTCGGAATAGGTTATACTAGACAAAAGATCAGCTCCTAAAAGATGGGTTTGTGGTAAACACCATTTTAAAGGAAGCTGATCTTTTTTGTCCGAGTACAGAACGATAAAAAAATTTGGCTTAAAACAGTGGGATCTGCAACACTTTTTAAGTATTTAAAACACCCTGATTTAACCCGGGGATTTTTTGTAGAATTGCATATTTTTTAATACTGTTTTGACGTTTTTTGACGTTCTGAATGTCATGTTTTGACAGGTCGCCCTTTTAATATGTATTGAGAAACTCGGTTTTATTTTGTCTGCTCTTTTAGGGGTGTCTAAAAACTCTATTTACACCGCCTCTTCCTTAGAGCCACAAGGGCTGTACTTGCTTTGTGAAATTAGATCAAGTTAATTCTTGCCTGAAACAGGCGAAAACGACCGGGATGCCGGATTTTTGCCAAAAAGGGTCTTAGAGTTAAGTAATTAGTTAAGAACTCAGTTAAAAACTTAACTCGCCCTCTCGCTTAGAGCCACAGGGGATGAGGAGATTTTGAGTTAAAAAGTCAGTTAAGAACTAAAAAAATACTTAACTCACCTCTCCATTAGAGCTACAAGGGCTGAGGGGGTTTGAGTTAAGAAAGTTAACTAATTCAGCGGAAATTTTTTCTATAATATAAAGTACTACCCTTTATACTAGTGTAGTGTCATACTGATATCTTAAGTATGTTTAGCGCTATAGCTTTGGATACAAAGATGCAAGTTTGATA
>NZ_QOCY01000020.1:0-47752 GCF_024701915.1 Lactobacillus leichmannii
CGCATTTACCGGCGTAGATAGTCAAAATCTGCCAGATGTTATGGTAAGTGTTCAATTTATTCTTGCAATTGGCGGCAGTTTTTTCGTAGAAAAATTTTGCGTTAGAGGCCTAAAGGCCTTTTTTTGGGCAAAAAGTTAAAAAAGCCAAACAAAAACGCGCCTGTGGATATCCACAAACGCGTTCTTCGTTAATAATTAATGCCCGAAGGCCGTAATTATTTAAGGGTAACAGTTGCGCCAACTTCTTCAAGCTTAGCCTTAAGTTCGTTAGCTTCGTCTTCTGACAAGCCTTCCTTAAGAACAACTGGAGCACCGTCAACAGTCTTCTTAGCGTCCAGCAAGCTTGCGCCAGTAACTTCCTTAACGATCTTGATAACCTTAACCTTTTCAGTACCTGCTGAAGTCAATTCAACGTCGAAGCTTGACTTAGCTTCTTCAGCACCACCAGCGGCACCAGCAGCAGCTACAGGAGCAGCAGCAGTAACGCCGAATTCTTCTTCGATAGCGTGTACAAGGTCGTTCAATTCAAGAATTGAAGCACCCTTCAATTGTTCAATGATGTTAGCAGTATCCAAAGCCATTGTAATATCCTCCGAAAATATGGAATTTAATATCTAGTTTAAAATGACCAGACTATTCAGCTGATTCTTCCTTTGATTCAGCGACAGCCTTAACAACGTATGCAAAGTTGCGTACAGGTGCTTGCAATACAGAAAGAAGCATTGAAAGCAGACCTTCGCGACCTGGAATTGCAGCCAGTTCTTCGACTTGTTCCTTGGTAGCAACTTGACCTTCAAGTGCACCACCCTTAATTTCAACAACGTCGAACTTCTTAGCGTAGTCAGCAGCGATCCGGGCAGGTGCAGTAACATTGTCTTCATCATCAGTGTAGATCACAGCTGATGGGCCAACGAATACTGGTGCCAAATCTTCCAAGCCGGCTTGAGCAGCAGCGCGGCGAAGGTAAGTGTTCTTGACAACCTTCATCTTGGCGTTGCTTTCACGCAATTCTGCACGGAACGCAGTAACTTGGTCAACAGTCAAACCAAGGTAGTTGATAACTACGATGGACTTAGCTGACTTAAGTTCTTCTGCAAATTCCTCAACGAATTTAGCCTTAGCAGCGATAGTAGCTTGACTCAAAATTATTCACCTCCATAAAATTTTGTAAAATTCTACAAGGCCTAAAAAACTCCATGCCAAGAAAGACATGGAGAGTTTAATAATCTTCATTATCTTCTGGCCTCGGTGGGATTGTATTGAGGCTTTACGCCACCCACGTCTTAGGTTAGAAATTTACTTTATCTAGATTACCATCTGAAACAAGATCTGTCAAACCTTTTTCGCCACTTTTTGCAAAAATCTGCTAAAATTTACTGTAATGACTTTTAGGAGGTGCAATTTTGAAGAGTAAACTGATCGACATTTTCTACTTCTTCTTAGCCGGCATTTCCGGCACCCTGGCCGTCTTCAGCATGTTCAAGGACCATTCCGCCGCTAGCATCGCCATGGACGTCTTATTCCTCATCATCAGCGCCTACTTCATTGTCCGCGGCTTCCTGGACATCGAATCTGAAAACAAGAAGCTGAGCAAGAACTGGCAGATCCTCTCCTGGATCGCCTGGTGCCTGCTCCTCTTGGGCGTCATCTTGACCTTGACCGGCTACAAGCTGGGCATCAACGGTCTGGGCTGGGGCGGCTTCGTCCTCTTCCTGCTCTGCTCTTTCATCGTGCCTGAACAAGCAAACGACAAGAACTTCCACGTCAACCGCCGGGACGAGACCGGTTTTGATGACAAAAATTAAGTCTGTTTTTTAGTATTTTTTAACAAAATAATTCAGCAAACGCTTGCAGCCTGCCTTTTGAAAAAGCAGGCCCTTTTTTGCCCTTTTTTCCCAACTTTTCCAGGCAATTTCTTCTCTTTCTAAATTGGTCTAGAGTTTTACAAAATTCACCGGCATGGTATAACTAAGAACATAAATCTGAGCAAATAATTGGTATAGAGATAGAAGCAGAAGGGAAATAAGGATGAACACAGCCAACACCGTCTTCTTAATTATCGCCGCCGTCCTGGTCTTGATGATGACCCCGGGCCTGGCCTTTTTCTACGGGGGTTTGGTCTCGAAGAAAAACGTGGTCAACACCATGATCTCGGTTTTTATCATCTGCGCTTTAGCCATCGTCTTATTCGTGGCCTTTGGCTATGAACTTTGCTTCAACGGCAATGTAGCTGGGATTTTTGGCAGAGTCCAGCACATCTTCCTCTCCGGCAGTGACTTGACTAAGGTCGTTTTAAAGGAGCAGGGAATTACCGCCGCTAGCTACCTGCTTTTTGAAATGATGTTTTCCATCATCACCCCGGCCCTCTTCGTTGGGGCCACGGTGGGTCGGATGCGGTTCAACTTTCTTTTGGTCTTCGTCTTCTTCTGGTCAGTCCTGGTCTACTACCCCCTGGTCCACATGGTCTGGGGGACTGGCGGACTTTTAGCCGGCTGGGGGATCCTGGACTTTGCCGGCGGCACGGTCGTTCACATCAACGCCGGGATCACCGCCCTGGTCTTATCCATCTTCTTAGGGCCCCGCTACCAAAAGCAGACCCGGCCCTACAGCCTGCCCTGGGTCCTCTTGGGGACAGCCATCCTCTGGCTAGGCTGGTACGGCTTTAACGCCGGCAGTGCCTTCGGCATGAACCAAACGGCCTTGACGGCCTGCTTGACCAGTACGGTTGCGGCAGCGGCCTCTATGATGACCTGGCTTTTGCTGGAAGAAACCTTTAGCGGCAAAGCCAGCCTAGACGGGATCTGCACCGGTACCCTCTGCGGCTTAGTTGGCATCACGCCAGGGGCTGGCTATGAAACCTGCGCTGGAGCCCTCTTCACCGGTATCCTCTGCAGTCTGGCCAGCTACTTCTTTATCAGCCAGGTTAAAGGACGGCTTAGCTTTGACGACCCCCTAGATGCCTTTGGCTGCCATGGCATTTCCGGTATCGTTGGCTCTTTAACCGTCGGCCTCTTTGCCAGTCAAAAAGTTGACCCGGGGATTTCCACTAGCGGCCTTTTCTACGGAGGCAGCTGGGAACTCTTAGGCAAGCAGGCAGCCGGCACCCTCTTCACCATCGTCTTTACTCTCTTGATGGTCAGCTTAATTACAGCCGTCTTGAAGCGCTTCGTCAACATGCGGGTTTCCGCCCGTGATGAAGAAGTCGGCCTGGACCTCAGCGAGCACGGCGAATTCGCCGACTGCCAGATCAGCGCAAGCCAGGCCATCTTCGGCAAGTAGCAGCATTTTTTCTCAACATCCTATTCATCAAATCAAAAAGCTTTGGCCTTCTTGCCAAAGCTTTTTTGTCGAATATTGTATCTTTTTCCCCTGCCCTAATTAAACGAATACAACCGCTGCAGGATCAAGTAGGCCCCGCTGACCATCTGCCGCATAGGCAGGACGTCCCGGGAGACAAAATGGCCCACCAGGCGGCGTTTAAAGGACTTGTAGGTCTCCAGGTCATAAGTCTTCAGGAACTGCCAGAGTTCGTCCTTTTTGGCAATATACTCCTTCTTCTTGCCCCGAATCAAGATGACGCTAGTCACGCCTGTGACGGCCTCTAAGAAGTATTTCATGTATTTGGCGTAAGGCGCCCGCTTGTTGACCTGGGAGGCGTAGAAGACGATCAGCTGCTTATTGATCAAGATTTGCTGGTCGATCTTTTTCAGCATCACCTTTTCGTTGACTGACTGGTCATCTCTGCCGATAAAGTAGTGGTAGAGGTTGATCGGCAGGTAGCGCATGGTCTGCACCTGCACCATCGGCTCAAAGACAAGGATATTGTCGTCATAAGACACCTTGGTTGGCAGGGTTACCTTGGCCCGGTCCAGGACTTTCCGGTTATAGATGACGGAGTGGAGCATGAAGTACTGGCCCATCCGCAGCTTGACCTCATCCCAGGAGAAGGTCCGCCCGACCGGCAGATGCGGGAACTTGATCACCCGCTGGCGGCCGGCAGCTGGCTTGTCATAAACATAGTTGGCCAAAAAGAGGTCGACCTCTGGATTACTTTCCAGGTAATCCAGCACCTCTTTGTAGGCCTCCTGGTCCAGCCAGTCGTCGCTGTCGACGATCTTGACGTACTTGCCCTTGGCCAGTCTCAGGCCATTGTTGATGGCCCCGCCGTGGCCGGCATTTTCCTGGTGGACAACTTCCAGGTCCAAGTTTAAATTCTTAGCTTGGTAGTCATCCAGCATCCGGACGGTTTCATCAGTTGACCCGTCGTCAACCAAGATGATTTGCACCCGGTCACCGCCGGGCAAAAGGGAGTCGACGCAGCGGTTCAAGTATTCAGCTGAGTTATAGCAGGGAACGATGAGAGTTAGTATTTTTTCCACCTTGATACACTTCTTTCAGTTCGCTATTTGTCTCTACTAGTATAACAAGATTTTTTAAAAGAAAGCCTTTTCCAAGACTAAAAATCTCTTAAGGTAAAATTAGGGCAAAGAAAAACTCCCCGCCAAAAGGCGAGGAGCTTAATTTGCTTAACTTAGGGAAAATTAGGCCATCAAAGCGATTGGGTCCAACTTGATCCCAGGGCCAAAGGTTGCGGCAACTGCGCAGCTCTTGATGTATTGACCCTTAGCTGAAGCTGGCTTTGCACGCAGGATAGCGTTTTGCAAAGCGCGGAAGTTTTCAATCAATTGTTCTTCAGTGAATGAAACCTTGCCGATAGCAGCGTGGATTGAAGCTTGACGGTCGACACGGTATTCTACTTGACCAGCCTTAACATTTTGAACAGCCTTGGCAGTGTCCATAGTAACAGTACCAGTCTTAGGGTTTGGCATCAAGCCCTTAGGCCCAAGCACACGACCCAAACGACCAACCTTAGCCATCATCATTGGAGTAGCGATGACAACGTCGAAGTCCAGGTAACCGTTTTGAACCTTTTCTACCAGGTCGTCTGCGCCGACTTCGTCAGCACCGGCAGCCTTGGCTGCTTCAGCTTGTGGGCCTTCAGCAAATACGATAACCTTAACAGACTTACCAGTACCGTTTGGCAAAACGATTGAGCCACGGATTTGTTGGTCAGCTTGCTTAGGGTCAACGCTCAAGTTGTAAGATACTTCTACGGAAGCGTCAAAGTTAGCGTATGAAGTTTCCTTAACCAGCTTGATAGCGTCTTCTACTGAGTACAACTTGTTGCTGTCAACCTTCTTGGCAGCTTCTACGTATTTCTTACCATGCTTTGGCATGAAAAATCCTCCTTGTATGTGTGGTCAAACGAGCTTTCCCTTTGCTCTCCCACCTGACTTGTTAATTGGTAAAAATTAACAAATTAGTCCTTCACTTCGATACCCATACTTCTAGCGGTACCTTCAACCATGCGCATAGCAGCTTCGATTGAGGCAGCGTTAAGGTCCTTCATCTTAGTTTCAGCGATTTCCTTAACTTGAGCAGTGGTTACTGAACCAACCTTGTTCTTGTTAGGTTCGCCTGAAGCCTTTTGAATGCCAGCAGCTTGCTTCAACAAGACTGGTGCTGGAGGAGTCTTAGTTACGAAGTCGAATGAACGGTCTTCGTAAACAGTGATGACTACAGGGATGATCATGCCCTTTTGGTCAGCAGTACGAGCATTGAAGTCCTTAGTAAAGCCAACAATGTTGATACCTGCTTGACCCAAAGCAGGACCTACTGGAGGTGCAGGGGTTGCAGCGCCAGCTGGAATTTGTAACTTAACAACGTTAATAACTTTCTTTGCCACGGTCAAAACCTCCTTGATTCCGTGATGCGGTTAAAATGGAGAGTTTCCGGACTCTCCTCCCACAATAATAAAGTACGTTTAATATAGTACTCTGAAAACCGGCAGAATGCAAGACTTTTTTATGTTTAGTCTTCCATTTTCTTGACTTGGTCAAAGCCCAGTTCAGCCGTGATAGCGTGGCCAAACATGTCGATGGTCAAGAAGAGCTTTTGCTTGTCGTCCTGGATTTCAGCGATCTTGCCAACCATGCCGTTGAAGGCACCTGCAGTGATCATGACGCTTTCGCCAACTTCGTAGTCGTAGTCAACCTTTTCAGTTGCTTCGCCTTCTTGCATCTGCAGGATGGCTCTGACTTCTTCCTCGTAAAGCGGGGAAGGCTTGGAACCACCGCCGTGGCTGCCAACGAAACCAGTAACGTTAGGAGTGTTCCGGACAACAAACCAGCTTTCGTCAGTCATGACCATTTCAACCAAAACGTAACCAGGGAAGACCTTTTCATTAACTTCTTCCTTCTTGCCGCGCACGTCTTCGATCTTTGGTTCTTGCGGAACGACAACCCGGAAGATGTAGTCCTGCATCCCCAGTGACTGGGCCCGGGACAGCAAGTCGGATCTAACCTTGTCCTCAAAACCAGAGTAAGTGTGCAGGACGTACCATTGCTTCTTGGCGGATTCTACCATAATTTCTTTAATCTCCTTTTTGGCAAACAAAAAAACCTCGCTAAAGAGGTTTTCCTTGAAACTAGCATGATTATAACATACTTTGTCGCTCTTACAGAACTAATTGAATCAATTTTGCAAAGGCCCAATCCAAAGCACCCAAGAAAATCGCGTAAAGCAGAGAAGTTACGACCACGTTTGCCGTGTCGCGCCGGTTTTCCTTAGCACTTGGCCAATGAACCAGTTTCATTTCCTGACCAACGCTCTTAAAAAACTTAATCATCCCTGTCTACCTCGTCTCCTTGTGCAAAGTCTTCTTGCCGCAGTGCTTGCAGAACTTGTTCAGTTCCAAGCGCTTGGTGCGGTTGCTGTTTGCAGTGATTGAGTAGTTCCGTGACCCGCAAACGCTGCAGGCCAAAGCTGCTTTCTTTACTGCCATAATATTCACCTTCAAACTTCATTTGATTTTAGCAAAAATCCGCCCTAAAAGCAACTATTATATGACTGACTTTGCCGGGCTTTATTTTCACATCTTAAGCGGCCCCTGTGTCATAATGGAACTAGCAAAAACACAGTTTACAAGATTGCCGGTTAGCCGGCCATGAGGAAAAGAAATGAATCAACACCCTGAATACCTGCTCAACAAGATCAAGTCACCAGCCGACCTTAAGGTTCTGGATCTGGAAGAAATGAAGCAGTTGGCTTCAGAAATCCGCCACTTGATCATCGAGAAAGACGCGGCGGTTGGCGGCCACCTGGGTCCTGACCTGGGGATCGTGGAACTGACCATCGCCTACCACTACGTCTTTGACGCCCCCGGCGACAAAATCATCTGGGACGTCTCCCACCAGACCTACCCCCACAAGATGCTGACGGGCCGGGCTTATGCCTGGCTGGACCCGGAAGCCTACGGCAAGGTGACTCCTTACACTAATCCCGATGAAAGTCCCTATGACTACTACGCGGTTGGCCACACTTCTACCTCTATCTCTTTAGCCACCGGCATGGCCAAGGCCCGGGACCTCTTAGGCGGCAGCGAGCGGATCATGGCCGTCATCGGCGACGGCTCCTTAACCGGCGGAATGGCCTATGAAGGCTTAAATAACGCCGCGCTGGAAAAGGGCAACCTGGTCATCGTCATCAATGACAACCAGTGGTCCATTGACCAAAATGTCGGCGGCTTGACCACGGCCCTGAAGAAGCTGAGAGACAGCCAGGGGCAGGATCCGGAAAATCCTTTTAAGGCCTTTGGCTTTGATTACCGCTATGTCGCTGATGGCAATGACCTGGAAAGCATGATTAATGCCTTCAGCGAAATCCGCGATGTCGACCACCCCCTGGTTTTACACGTCAACACCTTAAAGGGCAAGGGTTATCAGCCAGCTATTGAGGATGAAGAAAAGCACCACTGGGTCCGCCCCTTCAACTTAAGCGATGATTCGCCAAAGAACATTACTGCTGGCCCAACCCCAGCGGAAATTGCCGTTAAGACCGTGGCCAGCGCCATTGACGGGGGCCAGGAAAACATCATGGCGATCACTGCCGCTATCCCTGGCGTCTTTGGCCTTGACTCCTTTAAAGAGTCTTACCCGGACCACTACGTCGACGTCGGGATCGCCGAGCAGGATTCCGTGGCCTTCGCGGCGGGCTTTGCCAAGGCGGGCGGCCAGCCAGTCCTTTTTGAAAACTCCACCTTCCTGCAGCGGGCCTTCGACCAGCTCAGCCATGACGTGGCGGCTAACAATTTGCCAGTCGTCATGATCGTGGCTGGCGGCGGGATCCAGGCCAACTCCAAGACCCACGTGGGCGTCTTTGACCAGGTCATGGTCAGCAATCTGCCTAACTGGAAGTACCTGGCCCCGACCAGCTTGACTGAAGAAGCGGCCATGATCAACTGGGCCTTGAAGCAAAAAGACGGCCCTGTAGCTATCAAGCTGCCAGTCCGGCCAGTTCCAGCCGGCGGGGCTGTGCTTGAAGGCTACCGGCACATCCACTACCAAAAGCGGCGGGCCGGCAAGAAGATCGCCATCCTGGCTTTAGGAGACATGCAGGAATTAAGCAGCCAAGTGGCAGAAGAACTTAATGCTGCCCTTTACAATCCTTTGTCAGCTAACATCCTGGATACTGACTGCCTGGACCACTTAGCCCGGCACTACCAGGCTGTAATTACTTTGGAAAACAATATTCTGGACGGGGGCTTCGGGCAAAAGGTGGCCGGCTACCTGGCTGACCGGCCGGTTTTGGTCAAGACTTTTGGCGAAAAGCGGGAATACACCGACGTTGACCAAAGCTATGACCAGATCCTGGTCCGCAACCAATTGACGGCTGAGCAAATCGTTGCCAGCGTCAAGCAATTATTTAACTAAGAAGCAGATATAAGCAAAAAGCTGATCACGCAAGATGACCAGCTTTTTCTGTACTATCATATTTCTTTTTATTCTCTTTTTTCTTTTTACTATTTAACTCATTACTTGTCATGAGCAAGTAAATATTGCCGAACCGCCTGGGCGGTTGCCTGCTGCTGGGCCTTTCTGGAAATAGTGGCCTGCCCGTCCCCTTTTTGCATGCCGTAATTGCCAAACTGGGCATGGTTGCCACCCTTGATGACTTGCATAGTGTAGTCATTTGGCAGGTACTGGGGATTCTTTTGCAGCATCTTTGCGTTCCCGTCTTTTGACCCATAGATGCTGAGCACGGAAAAATTAGCCGCGTGCAGGTCCTTGGTTGGGTAGCCGGCCAGCATGATCAAGCCCCGGTAGTCTTTCAAGTGGTCCGCGCTATACATAGCCGCCATGGCCGCCCCCAGCGAGTAGCCCGACATGTACCAGTTTTGGTAGTGGTAGCTGGCCCGAATCTTGTCTGCCTTGTTGAGGCCGAAGAAGGCCATGTGCAGGGGCATGTCAACTAAGAAAACATCTGCCTCCTGGCTGGCGATCTGCTTTAAGAGAGGTGCGTAGGCGGTAGTTTCAACTTTCGCTCCCGGGTAAAAAATAATGGCATTTTTCTTTGCAGGCCCATCAAACAGGTAGCCCTCAGCTGTCTGCTTGACCTTGACTGTCCGACTGCTCTTCATCGCCTGCTGGGCCGTCTTGTCAGCATGATAGTAATTGCCAAAATACAGACCAAAAGCAAGCAGCAAGGCGGCTAAAATCACCGCCAGAGCCAGCAGCCCTTTTTGCTTCTTGGAGATCTTATTCTTTTGTTTCTTTTGCTTTTTTCTGTTTCTCTGTTTTTTCTTGTTTCTTTTCCAAACTTCCAAACTTCTCCTTGTCAGATTTATAGCTGGATTCTTATTTTAACAAAAAAACGGCGGCTCAAGCGAGCCGTCGTTTTTCGCCCCTTCCCCTCCCTTATGGGAGACAAGAGGTCAGGAATGTAGGGAAAAGATTATTTCTTAAGGTTTTCGTTGACAAATGCGATGATCTTGTCGTCAGAGTAGCTCATGAATGGAAGCATGGCTTCCTCAGTCTTGTCGGTGTTGTGGCCGTTTGACTCCATGAAGTAGTCCCAAAGGGCATCTCTTACAGGGGTGTCTGAGTCACTCCACTCAAAAACTTCTTTCATTGACCGATCCAGCAAAGCTGTCTTAACAATTTCTGACATTTTTGATTACCTCCTAAATAATTTTTTCATCCTACAACTATATTATAGTCCCATTTGGCTAAAATGTTTACGCACCTATCCGTAATTTTAGCTTGATTTTTTCCTTCACCCGGTATTTGGCCCGTCTGAGCCCCATCTCATTGACCTGGTACTGGCGCATGATCTCCCCGGCCTGCTTGTAGCCCAATTCCAAAAGCAATTCTTCCAATTCCAGCATGCTCAAGGACTCAACCAAATCCTGCCAGTCCAAAACAGGCACCGGCGGACTCGCGATCAAGCAGGAAGCTTGCTCAAGTTCGGGAGTCACATCTTCCCAATAGACCTGGTCACTAGCGGCCAGGCGCTTTTTCCGCTTGCCCCGTCTGATCAAGTTGATGGCCCGGTTGTGCAGACTGACCTTATAGAAGCCGACAAAGGGCTTTCCCTGCTTTAAGTCAAAGCGCTTGGCCGTCTTATAGCAGAGGATCAAGGCCTCCTGCTCCCAGTCCTGGCTGTCATATAGCTCCACAAAATACTGCTTGATGGTGCCGCCGATCACAGGCAGGCAGCTGTAATACAGTTCTTTAAGGGCCTGCTCATCATCATCTTTTTGAATCCGGCTGATCAGCAGGCGCTCTCTTTCCTTTGTCAATCCCATAGTAAAAAGCCCTTTCATTCTGTTTGCCCACAGAATAAAGGACTTTTTACCTTGACAGAATCGAACCATTGTTTGATTCAATCACTTTTCTTGAACTGTAAACGATTTGCTTTACAAAGGGTAGCGGCTGTTAAAGGCCTGGTAGAGCAAGACCCCGGTTGCTACTGAAGCATTTAGGGATTGGACGTGGCCAATCATCGGGATGGTCAAAGTCTGGTCCATTTGCTTAAGAAGAAGCGGGGAGATCCCCTTGCCTTCATTACCGATAACTAAAACGGTCTTGCCATTGGCATTCCACTTCCGGTAGTCATCGCCTTCCATGGCCGTCCCGAAGATCCAGTAACCCCGGTCCTTCAAGGCCTGGCAGGTTTGAACCAGGTTGTTCACCCGGGCAACTGGCACGTGGTCGATGGCCCCGGTTGAGGTCTTCGCCACCACGCTGGTCAGGCCGCTGGCCCGGCGCTTAGGGATGATCACCCCGCTGACCCCGGTCGCGTCGGCGCTGCGGAGGATGGAGCCCAGGTTGTGGGGGTCTTCAATATTGTCCAGCATGAGCAAAAGGGGGGCCTCTTCTTGGTCCAGTTTGTCCAAGAGCTGGTCAAAGTCGGCGTATTCAAAAGAAGCGACAGCCAAAACCAGGCCCTGGTGGTTTTCCCCGCCAGTCAGCTTGTCCAGCTTGTTTTTCGGCACCTGCTGGATGATCAAATGCTTCTTTTTGGCATAGCGGTAGACTTCTCTGGCAAAGTCCTCCTGAACCCCTTCAGCCAGGAAGACCTTGTTGATCTTTTCGCTGTCCTGGTTTTTCAAAAAGTCGATTCCGGCATGACGGCCGAAGACAAAATCATTGTTAGTTGAAGACATATTCCCTTGTCCCTTCACTTTCCACCTCATCAATGCACCAGGCAATCAATTCCTTGACCCTGCCTTCTTCACCGGCCAGGTCTAGGTAGCCAAAGACTGCTTCAAAGCCAGTTGACATTTCATACGTGGCCAGGCTGGTGTTCTTGGCCTTGGTATGGGTCTTGGCATTTCTGCCCCGCCGGTAGGCTGTTTCTTCTTCTTTAGTCAAAAAGCCGGTGTCCAGCATTTTAGCAATCAGGCCCGCCTGGGCCTTGGCTGAGACATAGTGGGTTGCTGCTCTTTGCAAGTTCTGCGGCTTCAGCATCCCGCCCTTGATCAAGTGCCGGCGGATGGCGGCTTCATAGATCCCATCGCCCAAGTAGGCCAGAGTCTGCCCGCTCAAGGTGTTGGGATCAATCCTTTTTTCAGTTAACTTCTGTGCTTTATTCACGGCTCCACCTGGTTCCTTGCGGGGTATCCTTGAGGACTACCCCCATTTCCTTAAGCTGGTCGCGGAGTTCGTCACTCTTGGCCCAGTCCTTGTTCTTTCTGGCTTCCGTCCGCTGGGCAACCAATTCTTCGATTACAGCGTCATCATTGCCGGCTTCCTTAGCCAGGAGCTTGTCAACATCCAGACCAAAGACGCTGAGCCAGGCAGCTAATTTTTTAGCAAAAAGCCGCAGACTTTCCTTGTCGGCTTTTTCAGCGTTGGCGTTGGAGTTGACGGCTGGCAGGGCTTCGTAGATGGCGGTCAAGGCATTTTGCACGTTGAAGTCATCGTCCATGGCGGCTTCAAACTTGGCCGTGGTTTCAGTGACCAGCTTGGCCAGGTCCGGGTCCGGCAAGCCTTCAGTTGCGTCAGCCAGGCGGTAGTTGATCCCTTCCAGGGTGTTCTTGAAGCGGCCCAGAATGTTAGCGGCCTGCTCCAGGTTTTCTTTTGAGTAGTTGATCTGGCTTCTGTACTGGACGCTGGCCATGAAGAAGCGGAGAACCTGGGGATCAACGTTCTTTAAGATATCGTGGACGGTCACGAAATTGTGCAGGGACTTGGACATTTTTTCCTCATCCTTGCCCACGGTCACGAAGCCGTTGTGCAGCCAGTAGTTGACGAACTTCTTGCCCGTCTTGGCTTCACTTTGGGCGATTTCGTTTTCGTGGTGGGGGAATTCCAGGTCCTGCCCGCCCCCATGGATGTCCAGGGTGTCACCTAAGTACTTGGTGGACATGACTGAGCATTCAATGTGCCAGCCCGGCCGGCCCTTGCCCCATGGGGAGTCCCAGGCGATTTCGTCTGCAGCCTTCTGCCCCTTCCAGAGGGCAAAGTCGATTGGGTCTTCCTTGCGGCCTTGTTCTTCATCGTTTACGTGCTGGGAGGCCCCTTCTTCCAGCTGGTCGATGTTTTGGTCGCTCAAGTGCCCGTAGTCAGCGAACTTTTTAGCCCGGTAGTAGACGTCCCCGTCGGCTTCATAAGCGTAGCCCTTGTCGATCAAGGTTTGGATGAAGTCGATGATGGCCGGGATTTCGTGGGTTGCCCGCGGGTGCAGAGTCGCTTCTTCGATGTTTAAGGCCCGGGTGTCTTCCAAGAAGGCCTGGATATAGCGTTCGGCTAATTCCGGCACGGTCGTGCCTTCGGCTCTAGCTTCGTTGATCATCTTATCATCGACGTCAGTAAAGTTGGAAACGTAGTTGACCTTGTAGCCCTTGTATTCAAAGTAGCGGCGGATGGTGTCAAAAGCGATGGCGCTTCTGGCGTTGCCGATGTGGATGTAGTTGTAGACCGTCGGCCCGCAGACGTACATGCTGACCTGGCCGGGAACCAGGGGTTTGAATTCTTCTTTCTGCCTAGTTAAAGTGTTGAAAAGCTTCACGATATTTTCCTGCTTTCTTTAAGAAGTTTTCCTTACCTGCAATAATTCAGTACTTAACACTCTACATTTTAACAGACAATCACCGCCCGTGGTAAAATCTGAGGAAACGGAGAGAA
Organism: Lactobacillus leichmannii; assembly: GCF_024701915.1. Lineage (NCBI taxonomy): Bacteria > Bacillati > Bacillota > Bacilli > Lactobacillales > Lactobacillaceae > Lactobacillus > Lactobacillus leichmannii. The sequence continues at coordinate 13,470 of NZ_QOCY01000020.1, forward strand.
ACAGAAAAAATAGAGAGAAGAGAAGAATGACTTTACTGACTGATTTACAAAATTACCACCCTTTTAACGAGCAAGAAGCAGCCGACGTCAAAGAAATGATCTACCGGCTGGAGACCGGGGAAGAACTGTTCTTGCAGTCCAATTTGGCCGAGCACTTTACCGCTTCAGCCTGGGTCGTCAATCCGGCCCGGGACAAAGCGCTGATGGCCTACCACCGGATCTACGACTCCTGGGCCTGGCTGGGCGGGCACGCGGACGGCGACCAGGACCTTTTGCATGTGGCCTTAAAAGAAGTCAAAGAAGAAAGTGGAGTTAAAGCTAAAGCTGTCACGGAGCAAATTTACTCTGTTGAGATTTTGACCGTGGACGGGCATGAGAAAAAAGGCAAATACGTTCCGTCACACTTGCACTTAAACGTGACCTACCTCTTAGAGGCTGACGACAGCTTGCCTATCCGGCCGAAAGCCGACGAAAACAAGGCTGTTGCCTGGTTTGGCTTGGATGAAGCCCTGGAAAAGTCAACTGAGCCCTGGTTTGTCGACCGGATCTACTCCAAGCTGAACGCCAAGCTCAAGGACTATCCGGCAAAGTAAATAGAATAGGGCGAAAAAGAAAAAAGTTTTTTTCAAAAAGCCGCTTGACAGAAGCTTATTTACGCTTTAAGATTACATTAATTAAAAATTAAAGTAATTTAAGAAAAGTATCGATTAGAAGAGTAACCAGGTCCGGCTTTTTCCAGAGAGCTCAAGTTGGTGCGATTGAGCAAAAGCCGCCTGGCGAAACACATCTAAGAACTGGTTGGCCGAAATAAAGTAGGCCTTCCCGCTAGCGAGCGTTACCACGGCTGCCCTGGCTGTTCCTGGAAACTGGCCTTCTTTGCCCTTTCCGGCGACTAGTCAGCGGCAGTGTAAGGTCAGTTGCCGTGAGACAGCTGATGAAATGAAGTGGGACCACGACTAACAATCGTCTTCAAGGAAGCAATTCCTTGGGGGCGATTTTTTCTTGCTCTTTCTTTTTTAATCTTTCTTTTTCTGCCAGCTTTAAAAATGATTTTGTAAAGGAGTCCGCCATGAAAGAGTCAAACATGTTCAAAAACACCCCGTCTGCCTTAAGTGGCCGACATCCCCTCGCTGCTTTTTAAAAAAGAAAACAAGTTAGTTCTAGATCAATTCAATTTTTAGAAAACACCGAGGAAAAGATCATGAAAAAATCAGCCATCATCACTTTAGCCCTGTCCGCCAGCCTGCTTTCTGCCTGCTCCAACACCTCTGCCAGCAGCTCAAAGACCAAGCAAGTCTTAAACTGGTTCTCCGCCGGAGAAATCTCCACCATGGACCCAGCTTTGAGCAATGACGTCTACGGCGGCGAGCAGCTGGACGCCACCATGGAGGGCCTGGTCCGCCTGGGCAACAACTCCAAGATCCTGCCCGGCATCGCCAAGTCCTGGAAGGAAAGCAAGGACGGAATGACCTGGACCTTTAACCTTAGAAAAAATGCCAAGTGGTCCAACGGGGAAGCCTTGACGGCCAAGGACTTCGTCTACGCCTGGCGCCGGCAGGTCAACCCTAAGACCGCCTCAACCCAGTCCAACAAGTACTCTGGCATCAAAAACGCTGACGCCATCGTCGCTTCCAAAAAGCCTGTCCCCAGCTTAGGCATCAAGGCCGTGGGCAAGTACAAGCTGGTCGTGACCCTGGAAAGAAAGATCCCTTACTTCCAGCTCCTTTTAGCCGGCTCAGCCTTTGCCCCGCAAAACCAGAAGTTCATTGAAAAAGCTGGCAAAAAATACGGCACGGCCGCTAAATACACCCTCTCAGACGGTCCATTTGTCATGAAGGGCTGGACCGGGTCCAACCTGACCTGGAAGCTGGTCAAGAACAAGTACTACTGGGACAAGAAGAATGTCAAGCTGACCAAGATCAACTTCAGCGTGCAAAAGTCCCAAAGCACCTCCTACAACCTCTACCAGGTCGGCAAACTGGACATGACCACCCTGTCCGCTTCCCAAAGCAAGAGTCTCAAAAACCAAAAGGGCTGGCAGATCAAGAAGAGCAACCGGACCCAGTACCTCATGTACAACTTCAAGACTGACAAGAACTTGCGAAATGTCAACCTCCGCGGGGCTATCGCCGCCGCGATCAACAAGGAATCCCTGGCCAAGACCCTGAACCTGGCTGACATCGCCGCTACTTCTTTAACCCCAAGCGGGATCACTGACCCGGTTACCGGCAAGGAATTCAGCAAGGAAGTCGTAACCAAGCAGACCAAGGCTATCCAGTCCGGGACTAAGGCCCAGGCTAAGGCTTACTACAAGAAGGCTTTGAAGGAGCTGGGCAAAAAGCAGATCACCATCAAGCTTTTAGGCGATGACACTGATGACGCCAAGAAGGCCACAGAATTTATCCAAAGCGCCCTGGAAAGCACCCTGGGCATGAAGGTCGAAGTCACCAACATGCCATTCAAGAACCGCTTTGCCAGAGAAGAAGCCGGTGACTTTGACGTCATCTTGGACGGCTGGAGCGGGGATTACACTGACCCGAACACCTTCCTGGAAATGTTCCAAAAGACCAACGTCAACAACTACGGGTCATGGGAAAACGCGGCATACAACAAGGCCATGGAAACTTCCAAGACCACGACTTCAAGCAAGAAGCGCTGGAGTGCCTTGGTCAAGGCTGAACACATCCTCCTCACCCAGCAGGGCGTGACTCCGCTTTACTACAGCAACACCGCGACCTTGATCAACCCGAAGGTTAAAAACATCACCCTTAAAGGCGCTGGCTTGGCCTACAACTTCAAGGGTGCTTATATCAGCAAATAATGCGATTAGTAACATATAACATAAGGAGCAAACGATGACTTTCCCCTACCAAGAATTTGCCAAAGCAAAAATGCCGGCCCTGCTAGCCGACTTAAAAGACTTGATCAAGATTGACTCCGTCCGCGACATGGACCTGGCCACTCCTGAATTTCCCGTAGGCCCGGGTCCGGTCAAGGCCTTAAAAAAATTCCTGGCCTACGCTGACCGGGACGGCTTTCAAACTGAAAACATCGACAACTATGCCGGGGTCGTTACTTTTGGCCAAGGCACCCAGGAACTGGGCGTGGCCGTCCACGTCGACGTTGTCCCGCCAGATGAAGGCTGGAGCCAGGATCCTTTTACCCCATGGGTCAAAGACGGCAGAGTCTTCGGCCGGGGAGCAAGCGACAACAAGGGTCCGGCCTTAGCCGCCTACTACGCCCTCCTGGCTTTAAAGGAAGCCGGTTTTCAGCCGAAAAAGAAGATTTCCTTGATTATCGGTACTGACGAGGAAACCGACTGGGTGGGGATGAAGTACTACCTCCAAAAACGCCCGGCTCCTGACTGGGTCTTCTCCCCCGACTCCTCTTTTCCTATCGTAACCGGTCAGGCTGGTCTGGCTGTTTTGAAGACAGATTTTATTGGCAAAGAAGCTACTGGCTTAATCCTTGAGTCCTTCACTGCCGGCCAGGCCACCAACATGATTCCAGCCGCCGCGACCGCCGTTGTCTCTGGCGAGAATCTTGCGAAAATTGAGGCAGCTTTCCCGGACTTTTTGGCAAAAAATGGCTTGACTGGGGAAATCAACGAATCAGCTGGCGACAATGGTACTAGCTTAAAGATAAGTTTAGAAGGCGTCAGCACCCACGCCTCAGTTCCTTGGGAAGGGAAAAATGGGGCCTGCCTCCTGGCCAGCTTCTTACGGACCTTCCCTTTCACCGGCCGGGCTAAAAATTTCCTGGACTTTGCCGGTGAATTTGAGCTGGAGGACTACTACGGGGAAAAAATCGGGATCGCCAATACTGACTCCGAGATGGGCAAGTCCATCAACTGCCCGGCCGTCTTCCGCTACCAAAAGGGCCAAGCCGAAGCCTATATCAAGAGCGACATCCGCTATAGCCGGGGGACCAGCCCGGAAAAAATGTGCCAGCAGCTAAATGACAAGTTCGGCGCTTTCTGTCAGACGACCTTCCAGCCCTACCAGGACTTTGAAAAGCCCCACTTCGTTGCTAGCGACGACCCCTTCGTCAAGACCCTCCTTTCCGTCTACGAAAAGCAGACTGGCCAAGCCGGTGCGACCGTTATCTCCGCTGGGGCCAACTACGGCCGCTTCTTTAAAAACGGGGTCGGCTACGGGCCTGCCTTCCCGGACAGCCTGGACACCGCCCACGCCATCGGCGAATCCGTCAGCCTGGCTGAACTGGAAAAAAGCCTGGCCATCTATGCTGAAGCGATTTACGAATTAACCAAGTAGAATATGCAAAAAAGACTTTTACCCAAAACAAGTAAAAGTCTTTTCTTATCTGCTTGCCTTCAGTTCCGCGCAGATCTGCTGGTGGCGGTTCGCGTAGAGGCTGTTCTTCTCCCAGATAAAGGTGAAGTCATGGCGGATCTGGAAGTCCCGCAAACTCAACTTCCGCAGCTTTCCTGCCTTTAAAAGGTCACTAACGGCAGTCTGGTACAAGAAAGAGACCCCGCAATTGGCCAAGAGCAGCTGGGTGATCATCTGCATGTTGCCGACCTGGACATACTGCTTGAAGTCGCTCAGTTCCTGCCCCTGGGCGCCTAAGCTGTCCTCCAGGATCTTCCTAGTCCCTGAGCCAGGTTCCCTGACCAAAAGGCGCTGGTCAAAAAGGTCAGCGATCTGGTCCGGCTCCTTGGCAAAAGACAAATCTGGCGAGCAGACGGCGATGAAGTCCTCGCTTTGGTAGCGCAGGCTGGCATAACCCCTGGCCGGGTCCCCTTCTATCAGGGCAAAGTCCAGGTCCCCCTCATCCAATTTCTTGGTCAAAAACTGGGTGTTGCCGTAGACTACTTCCACATTGGTTTGGGGATGGTCTTTTAAAAAGCGGCTGAGGGGCCTGGCTAAGGCGTATTCCCCAATGGTCATGGTTACCCCAAAGCGGACCGGCGGCAGGTCAGCCTGCTTGATTTCCGCTTTAAGCAGGCGCTCATCGCTCTGCATCTGCCGCATGGCCTGGCGGAGTTTCTCTCCCGCCGCGGTCAAGGTCAGTTTCTTGCCCTGGTAGCTGAAAAGCTTGACCTGGTACTCCTTCTCCAAATAGCGGATGTGCTGGGACACCGCCGGCTGGGTCACATGCAGGCGGTCAGCCGCCCGGGTGAAGTTCATGGTCTCACAGACCGTTAAAAATGTTTTGACGCGAAAATCCAGCATCCCCTGCCTCCTTACAATAATTCTGATTTATCGACAGACAATAATCTATAATTTTATTTTCTACCATTTTACTACTATACTAAAACATGTTCAAAAAATATCTGGAGGCAAAAAAGAAATGAATTGGATTAAAAAGAATCTGCCCGGCATCCTGGTCTGCCTGGCCATCGCTACCCCCGCCTGGCTCTTAGGCAAGACCCTGCCAGTCATCGGGGGCGCCGTCTTCTCCATCTTGTTTGGCATGGTCATCACCCTCTTTTGGGAAGAGAAGAAAGGCGCGGCCAGCGGGATCAAGTGGACGTCCAAGTATATCCTGCAAATGGCCGTCGTTCTCCTGGGCTTTGGGATGGACCTGCAGGTGGTCGTCAAGACCGGCCGCCAGTCCCTGCCGATTATCATCTGCACCATCTCGACCTCGCTCTTGCTCGCCTGGCTTTTGCACAAGTCTTTAAACATCCCCGGCAAGATCTCAACCTTGATCGGGGTCGGCTCATCCATCTGCGGGGGCAGCGCCATCGCCGCTACCGCCCCGGTTATCGACGCTGACGACGACGAAGTAGCCCAGGCCATCTCTGTTATCTTCTTTTTCAACGTCCTGGCCGCCATCCTCTTCCCAATCTTTGGCAAGCTCCTGGGCTTTGACCAGACTTCGGGGACTTCTTTCGGCATCTTTGCCGGGACAGCCATCAACGACACTTCTTCCGTCACTGCCGCGGCGGCAACCTGGGACAGCATGTTCCATTTGGGCAGCCAGACCCTGGACAAGGCCGTGACCGTCAAATTAACCAGAACCCTGGCCATCATCCCTATCACCCTGGCCTTAGGCTATTTCACCGCCAAAAAGGAGCAAAGGGACAACAGCTTCAGCTTGAAGCGGACCTTTCCTGCCTTCATCCTCTACTTTGTCTTGGCTTCCTTAATCACAACCTTTGCCCTGGCTAATGGAGTAAATGCCAATGTCTTCCTGCCTTTAAAGGAGCTGAGCAAGTTCATGATCATCATGGCCATGGCCGCGATTGGTCTTAACTCCAACATCGTCAAGCTGGTCAAGTCCGGGGCCAAGCCCCTCTTGCTCGGGGCTTCCTGCTGGGCCGGGATCACAGCCGTCAGCCTGCTTTTACAGCGGCTAATGGGGCTCTGGTAAAAAATAAAACAAACAATTTAATCGATTGCATCAAAAAAGGCTTTTACCGCTCGGTAAAAGCCTTTTCCTTTGTTCTTTAGCTTATTCGATGCCAGCTTCGCTAAGCTGCTTCAAGGTCAAGTCCAGGTGCTTCATGACCGTGTCCTTGCCCATCAATTCCATAGCTTCGCCGATGCCAGGGCCGACCATTGACCGGGTAGTAGCGATCCGGATTGGCATGAAGAGCTTGCGGCCCTTGATGCCAGTTTCCCTCCGGGTAGCCATGATAGCGTCCATGATCTTCTTGGCCGTGAAGTTGTCCAGCTTGTCCAGTTGCTTCTTGAATTCTTCAATCGCCGGACGAGCTTCGTCCTTCTTGATTTCTTCCACTTCTTCGTCAGTCAGGTATTCTGCTTCAGTGAAGAAAATCTTGCTCAAGTCAACGATTTGCTTGGTGTAGGACATTTGGTTGGCATACATGTTCACCAATTGTCTTACCCATTCTATCTTGCCTGGAGCCGGGTTAGCTTCAACCAAGCCAGCTTCTTGCAGGTTGTGCAGGGCCAGGTCCAAAAGTTCATCTCTGTCAGCCGTCTTCATGTACTGGTTGTTGACCCAGTCCAGCTTCTTTTGGTCAAAGGCAGCTGGGGACTTGGACAGACGGGCCGGGTCAAATTGCTTGATGAATTCGCGCTTGGAGAAGATTTCGCTTTCGCCAACTGGTGACCAGCCCAGCAAAGTGATGAAGTTGAACATGGCTTCTGGCAGGAAACCAAGTTCTCTGTATTGTTCGATGAACTGCAGGACTGATTCGTCACGCTTGGACAGCTTCTTGCCAGTAGCGGAGTTGATGATCAAAGTCATGTGGCCGAAGACTGGAGCTTCCCAGCCCAAAGCTTCGTAAACGCAAAGCTGCTTTGGCGTGTTAGAGATGTGGTCATCGCCCCGGAGCACGTGGCTGATTTCCATCAAGTGGTCGTCGACAACGACGGCAAAGTTGTAAGTTGGCATCCCGTCGCGCTTTTGGATGACGAAGTCACCGCCGATAGTGTCGGATTCAAAGCTCAAGTGGCCCTTAACGATGTCGTCCCATTCGTAAGTCACGCCTTCTGGAATGTGAATGCGGACAACTGGCTTCAAGCCCTTGGCCCGGGCTTCGTCTTGTGCCTGCTTGATTTCGTCAGTAGTCATGCCTTCGTATTCGTAGACATAGTGAGGAGCAATCCCCATGGCCCGCTGTTCTTCACGCTGGGCTTCCAGTTCTTCTTCAGTTTTAAAGGAGTAGTAAGCCTTGCCTTCTTCAAGCAGCTGGTCGATGTACTTTTGGTAGATGTCCTTTCTTTCGGACTGCTTGTAAGGGCCGTAGTCCCCGCCGATGTCCGGACCTTCATCCCAGTCGATCCCCAGCCAGTGCAGGTTTTCGATTTGAGATTCAGCCCCGCCTTCAACGTTTCTGGCGGTGTCAGTGTCTTCGATTCTCAGAACCAAAGTCCCCTTGTTGTGACGTGCAAACAGATAGTTAAACAGAGCAGTACGCGCGTTACCAATGTGCAAGTGGCCAGTTGGTGACGGAGCGTATCTCACGCGGATTTTCTTATTAGCCAAAATTATGCCTCTTTCTTACTATTCTTCAACTTATTAAGTTTACTAGCAATAAGGAAAAAATTCAATCTTTACCGGCAAATCGGGCCCTGACGACAAGCAAAAATGCCCACCAAAGGCAGGCATTTGTCACTTAATCTGATTTGCTTATTTCTTGGCTTCAACGCCCTTCTTGAAGACGAAGTATTCCGCTGCCCACAAGATGGCCACGTAGACCAGCTCAGCCAGCATGTAGAGCCAGCTGATGACCGGCAAGCCCAGGTCGGTCTGGGACGTGTGCAGGCCAGTATTGTCAATGACAAAGTTGAAGTCAAAGCCGGAATTTGAAACCATGCGGATGACCGCGCCCAAGATGCTGCTGCTGCCCCAGGACAAAAGAGCCAGAAGGGCCAGCAGGATAACTGCCTTGGCAAACTTGCTCGTTTTCCCCTTCAAAGGCAGGAAGTCCCCCAAAACGCTGGCTGATTCAGTGATGAGCAGCCAGAAGCAGATGCCGCCGGCAAAGCTGACCAGGGCAAACAAGGTCATGTAGAGCAGCCAGTTGCTGATGCTGGAGACGTAAGGCTGGAAAGTCGCCACTGCTTGCGAATCGATCCGCATCTCCCCGCCAAAAATAAATGGCAGCAAGGTAATTACGAATATCAAGAGGTTAGCTAAGGCAAAGATAACCGCGGTCACAAGCCCGGTCAGCACATTAGCCGTCAGGAAGTTGCCCGCTGTTACCGGCACTTGCCGCCAGGTCTGGGACCGGTTGATCCGGTAGGCCGTCATAATCACGTCAATTTGGTACCAGATGCCCACGCAGAAGATCACCGTCGCGGCAATCCCGATGCCAATACCAGCTGAGTCGCTGCCAAAGCCGTATCTGATACCAAAGTACAAGCTGATCAAGAGGATAAAAATTGCCTCGATGCCCAGGCTGAGCCAGGTCGTCCGGCTCTTTTCCTTGAACATGGCCGCGAAAGTCTGCTTAAAAGCGATCATTACTCTTCCCCCTCGTAAAATCCTTCATACCACTCTTCGATGCTTTCTTGTTCAGCCCGGATTTCTTCAGCACTGCGCTGCTCTAAAACTGAGTGCTTCTTGATCAAAACGACCTCATCGATCACCGGAGCGATTTCATCTAAGACGTGGTCGCTGATGACCAGGGTCGCCTCTTCCGGCTTCCAAAGCAGCATGGACTTGATAATCTTCTTCCGGCTCATGGCATCAACCCCGCTGAAAGGTTCATCCAGCAGGTAGAGCTTGGCCTTGCGGGAGAAGACCAGGGCGATGATTAATTTCTCCTTCATCCCCTTGGACAGGCTGCCCAGTCTTTCATCTTCATTCAAGTTCATGAATTCCAGAATATCAGCAAACTGCTTGTCGTCAAAGTCCGGGTAGACCAGGCGGTAAAAGTCAGCGACATCCTTGATCTTTCTGGAGTCGCGGAAGGCGGACAAGCTGTCGGTCATGGCGATGTACTGCTTGCGGCGGTCTTCATCTGCTTCCCCGCATACCTCCACGCTGCCCTTGTACTGCTTGGCCAGGCCCGCGATCACCCGCATCAAGCTGGTCTTGCCGGCCCCGTTGGCCCCGACTAAGGCCACGATCTTGCCGGCCTCCAAAGTCAAGTTAACTCTCTCCAAAATCGTCTTTGAATTCTTGTGGTAGCTTAAATCCTTAATCTCCAAAGTCTTCATGCTATTCCTCCCTTGTGTCATCTAAGTAGCTGGCCAATAGTCCAGTCAGGTTTTCCCTTTCGACTCCGAGTTTCTCCATCCGGCTGACGAAAGCCGCCAGCTCCTGCTTCAGCAATTTGCTCTTCATTTCCTCCAGGCGGCCTTCATCGGTCGTAACGAAGTTACCTTCGCCGCGTTTGGTAAAAATATAGCCCTTGGCCGTCATTTCTCTAAGTGCCCGCTGGACTGTATTGGCGTTGACCGTCAATTCAAGTGCCAGGGCTCTGACTGAAGGCAGCTTCTTGCCGGCCTGCAGCTTGCCCTGGGCGATCTGCAAGTAGATATAGTCTTCAATCTGCAAGTAGATCGGCAGGTTGTCTTTGAATTTCATTTGCACACCCCTTTGCCGTACTAGCTATCTAATACGCTGTTAGTGTATAACGGATCGGGCCTTTCGTCAAGGCAAAAACAGAGAAAAAGCAAAATTTTGTCCCTTTATCTTTGGCCTAGTTCTTTCCTATGCTTTTTACTTACCTTTCTTCCTTATAAACAATCAGCCAATTCTGCTTTTAAGTTAGACTAGACTGTTTTCTAGCAAATGAACTAATACTTAAAGTTATCTTTAATTACTTCACGGTTGCTTTAACAACAATTTCAGTCCCGTCTCATCTTCAGCTCATAGTCGCAAGAGAGCGTTTCTTTTTGTGTATTTTCTGTTAGACTACAATTAGTGTTTGATAATGTAAACTTTTCAAGGAGGACAACATGAAAAAGACTAAGACTTTTTTGGCTGCCGGCAGCATCTTGACGGCTGCATTAGCCTTGACGGCCTGCGGCGGCAACTCTTCATCTTCTTCATCTAACAAAAAGGAACTGAACTGGGAAGAATCAGCTGAAATTCCGACTATGGACCTGTCCAAGGCCACTGACTCTGCCAGCTTTACCCAATTGATCAACACCATGGAAGGTTTGTACCGGGCAAAGTCTGACGGCAGCCAGGAAAAGGCCATGGCAACTGGCGAAAAGGTATCCAAGGACGGGAAGACCTACACCTTCACTCTCCGTAAGGACAACAAGTGGTCAAACGGTGACCCGGTAACCGCGCAAGACTTCGTCTACTCATGGCGCAGAACGGTTGACCCAAAGACTGCTTCTCAATACGCTTACCTGTTTGAAGGCATCAAGAACGCCACCGACATCCAAAACGGCAAGAAGAAGCCGGAAACTTTGGGGATTAAGGCCGTTGGCAAGTACAAGCTGGTCGTAACCCTGGACCGGCGGATTCCTTACTTCAACAACCTGATGGCCTTCGGGAGCTTCTTCCCACAAAACGAAAAGGCAGTCAAGAAGTACGGCTCCAAGTACGGTACTGCCTCCAAGTACATGGTTTACAACGGGCCATACATTATGAGCGGCTGGAGCGGGTCAAGCTTGTCCTGGAAGCTCAAGAAGAACCCATACTACTGGGACAAGAAGAATGTCAAGCTGGACGCGGTCAACTACAGCGTGCAAAAGACCCCGTCAACTGCTTACAACCTCTACCAGTCAAACAAGCTTGATGCTGTAGCCCTGGACGCTGAACAAAGCAAGCAGCTTAAGAGCGTAAAGGGTTATGCTCTCTACCCACGTGGGACTACCTTCTACATCCAATTCAACCAGGCTAAGAACAAGTACCTGCAAAACGCCAACATCCGTAAGGCTCTTTCCATGGCTATTAACCGGGAAAGCCTGACCAAGGTCCTGGGCGGCAGCAACACTGTTGCTCACACCTTCACTCCAGCCAAGCTGACCACGGTTAACGGCAAGGACTACACCAGCCTGATTTCCAAGAGTGACGAAGCTTACACTTACTACAACAAGAAGGAAGCCCAAAAGTACCTTAAGCAAGGTATGAAGGAACTTGGCGTTTCCAAGCTGAGCTTCAAGCTTTTGTCAGACGACACCGATGGTGCCAAGAAGTCTACTGAAGCAATGCAATCAAACATCCAGGAAACTCTGCCGCAAGTCTCCATCACCACCCAGAACCTGCCATTCAAGACCCGTCTGGCTAGAACTAACGCGCTTAACTTCGACATGGTTGTTTCTGCCTGGGGTGCCGACTTCAACGACCCGATCTCCTTCCTGGACTTGCTGACTTCCACCAACGCCCAAAACGGCGGCAAGTGGTCCAACAAGGAATACGACAAGCTGATCGCGGCTTCAAAGACTACTGGCTCAGACTCTGAACGCTGGAGCGACCTGTCCAAGGCTGAAGGCATTCTGTTGAAGGACGTTGGTATTTCACCACTTTACTCAAGCACCAGTGCCTGGATTGTCCGTCCAGAAATCAAGGGCTTGGTAAACCTGCGCGACCACTGGGACTTCAAGTACGCTCACGTTAACTAGCGTCTGTCCCTAGAGACTAACAAACTGAATCACTGAAAATAGCAGACCACCTGGTCTGCTATTTTTGTACTTTAACTGTTTTTTTTGCTACAATTGAACTGATTTTTAAAGAGATTGGTGGCAGGCAAAAAATGTACAAAGTAGTCAAGAAAGAAACTATCAAGGTGGACCGCTTCACGGTCATTCAAGAGAAGGTGGCCAAGGACGGGCAAATCGCCCCATATTCCTACGTTACGATCGGCTTCGGGATTTCCATCATCCCCTTCGTTGATGATGACCACGTCTTGCTCTTGAAGGAATACCGGCATCCCGTTGGCAGCTGGCAATATGAATTCCCCAGCGGCGGCATTGATGAGGGAGAAGAGCCCAGTCAGGCAGCCAGAAGAGAGCTGCTGGAAGAAACGGGCTATGAGGCCAGCCATTTGACAGAACTCGGTTTCACCTACCCTTCTTTTGGTTCAACCAATGAGAAGATCACCCTTTTTGCCTGCCGGGCCACAAAAATGGCTCAGCCAAAAAGAGAGATTCTGGAAGAAATCAAGATGGAGATCGTCTCTGTCGACCAGCTGGAAGATTTGATCGTTAAGGGTGAATTCGCCCACGGGGCTGGCCAAGCAGCCTGGCTCAAGTGGCGGCTGCTTAATGAGAGAAGATAAGAAAAAGCAGGGAAGGCTATAAAATAGCCTTCCCTGCTTTTTAGCTGTATACTGCTGCTTTTTTCAGCCAGGCATCCAGATCCTTTAGTTTTTCTTCAACGGTCCTGCTGTCTTTTCCGCAAACGGAAATTGCCGCAAGGGCCTCTACGCTGCTGGCCGCGCCATTATAGGTCCGGCCAAGCTTAGCATATTGATAGTAGTCATAGACTTCCGGATTGGCTGCTAGCACGGCATCTGCGGCCGGCAATTTTTGCAAAATTCCCCGGCCAGGTTCAACCATCACAAAACCGCGAATCTCAGCTGACTTATACTCCTTGTCAAGGTCCACCTTATTCGGCAGGCCCAGATCCAGCCTCAGCAATTCTTGAATAGGACTAAAGCCCAGCCCTTGCTCAAGCTCTTGCAGAATCCGTCCTCCCCCCAATCTTGACCCGATCTCGCACAATGTTACCTCGCGGCCGTCGCAAAAGACTTCAAGATGAAAGAGATAGTTTTCCGGCGTATCCATTCCTTTGAGTAGGTCCGTCGCGTAAGAGCGGATCAACTTCTGTTCTGCCGCGGCCGGGTTTATCTGCACGCTTCCAACTGATTTACCGTCTTTCACTTCTAGTGTATTGGCAAAATACTTAGAACTGATCAAGTAGACAAAATGGCCTTGCTTTACAAAACCATCCACGTGATACAGGGGCCAGGGGATAAATTCTTCTGCCAAATAGCCACGAAGAATTTTATCAGCGGCCAGCCTTTCTAACTCAACATGATCATGAACTACAAAGGTATCCATCGACCCCATGCCGGCAATTGGCTTTAACACGAAGGGGAAGCCCAGCTTCTTTTCTGCCTCGATCAGATCAAACACGTTATCGACCGGCCAGTAACGGGGAACGGCTACGTGAGCTTGCTCAGCTGCCTTGACCATAGTTAATTTATTCCGGAATTCTTCCGCGCTCGTCAAGCTTTGCCCCAAGGTAACTTGGTATTTTTTCCGTAATTTTGCCGCAAAGATGATCTCTTCTTCAGAATAAGCATAAACGTAGTCGATCTGCTGGCCAAAAGTTTGACTGATCACGTAGTCAATATATTCTTCATTCCAGATCTTCAAGAAAACGAATTTGATGTTTTCTGGCAAAGTTTCTGGATAATTGTCACGGTGCCGTTCCATGGCAAAAATCAGATAGCGGTTATCCTTATCCCCGCTAATAGCATCGAAATAGTTAATATAGTTGTTGCTGATAGGGGCTAAAATTACAATCTTTTTCATCGGCAAACCTCATTAAAAGCCTTGTTGATTTTGGCGCTGACCATATCTGAAGCTGCTGCATCCTTGCTGGTATACTGGGCCAGAAAGAAGGCATCCCCGATAGATTCAGCTGCTTGCGACTGCACTCCTACAGGATGGTTTTGCTCGTAAGTGAAAAGGTCTGGGATTTTTTCCTCTAAACTTTCCATCATCGTCTTTCCATTAGTCAGCTGAACATAAGAGCTTGAGCAGACCCGCGGTGAAAGAGGCTGCTCCCAATCGATCTCTTCTGCACGCCCTTCTTGCATTTTCCAATATTCTTCCAGAAGATCGACGCCAAAGGACTGCTTAACCAATTTTGGAATCTTCGCTCCGCCAAAACGCTTGCCAACCTCGGTAAAGACAAAGCTCTGGTCTTTATCAGAATAAAACCATTCAAAGTGAAAAGGAGTAATGTCCCTTTCAACATTCAATGCTTGAAGTGCCTTCTGGCTTAAGGCAAACAACTTTTGTAGCAGCTGCTGATCTTGATAGTAAAGTGAACTGGTATGGAGGGTAAAATAACCAGTCTTTTTAAAATCGCTCAGTTTATTATTGTACTCATGGCTAAAGAAACGGGAATGACCCTGAAAATCAGTGTAGCCGTCAACGGTAAACATCCGGTCATAATGAACAAAACTTTCTACCAATAAATCTTTATCGCTCAGATAACCACTTTGATTCTTTAAAGAAGACAACGGCAGAGGCGCTTTAAAATAACTGATACCTTTGGTTGAGTCCGCGCGTCTTGGTTTGACCATCCCTTCATTAATGCTTTCAACTGCAGAATTTTCCGTTAATTCATAAAAATCCGGCTCGGTTACTTCCTGCTTTAAAACCGACCGCATATAGTACTTATCCTTGAACAAGACATCGCTCACGCCTGTTTTTCCAGGAACAAAGATTGCCTTTAGCACTCCCACCCAGTCCATGATTTCTTCTTGAAGGGTAAAGATATCCTCAATTTTTTCTCCTTCAGCCTGCTTTTGTTTAAAAATTGGATAGACGGTCTGAAAATCGATCCTTTTGACAGGAATAATCTGATTGATTTCCAATTCTAAATAGGCTTCTGTTTTAGTTTCTGGAACAACGAAGGAAATTCCCTGACTAGGACGAATGCCGACCACTTTGGGATTGTAGGCCCAAATAAAGTATTTCATTGCTGGCTCACCTCCTAAAAATCGTATTCGCTGTGCCAGTTTTGTAAAAAGTCACCATAATACTCATCCGGCAACCCTAAAGAGCTCTGTGCTACTTCTCTAGTTAAATTCTTTTTCTTAACAGTTTTAACTGCTGCCCAGTAATTTTTTTGCGTTTCCCGCAGATTTTCAGTAAAAATCGCCAAAATATCAGCAGAATATTTTTCAGCTTTTCCGATCTGCTCAACTACTGACACTAGCTCATCAACGTCATTGTTGACATAATAGACGTAGTAAAAATAGAGATGGCGTATCTTCCGCTTTACTTCACTATTAATTCCTTTGGCAGCTGGAAGGATCCCTAGAGACATGACTTTTAGCACGGTGCGAACATCATTAATAATCACATGTTGGTCTCTAGGTTCATTCGTATACTTAGCAACTGCAGCTTTCTCTGCTTGATATTTAGCCTCATCAAAGATGAAACGTTTATTTTCGGTCAACAAATCTATCAAGTTTTCTACCCAAATAGAATCAAGTTGTGAAGAAAAGTCACTTGAGTCATAATCGACCAATACAAAATCAACAACATTGATTGACCCAGTCTTAAACTTCATTCGTACTTTAATGTAATAGTGCTTTCCTGGTATATCCAACTTGCAGAGATATCTATCAGTTGTTTCAACTTCATTGAGCTTAAATTCAAATTTTCGTTGTGCAAAGTAATCATGCAAGATGTCTGGGTAGGTAATTTCTACTTCAGAAGCAGCAATTTGTGGGAATAGCTTTTCACGGCTGACTTCAATTAGCTGCTTAATCAAATCGATTTGATTGGATCGTTGATATTTTTGTACAGCATACGTCGTCTGATAATTCAGATTTAAAGGGTTCGTCAAATCTAGCGCGTTCAGTTTTCTGATTGTTGGCTGATATTTTACAAAGATGCTAGACATACTTTTTAAACTGTCGAAATTTCCTTCTGTATCTTGGAAAGGTGAGAAAGTGAAGTATCCATCATCAGGCCGTAAAAGCGGACTTTCAGGTAATTCTTCAACCTGCCATTTTTCCCGCAACATCCGAACAAATTTCTTATAGGTACTCATCTGCAGTAACACCCTAACTCTATTCTGCCCGCCGCTGATTCAGCGAATAAATTACACTGGCAAGGCCTGCTACAAACATCAGCAATCCCCCCAGCCACAAATAATCCACGCTGTCCTTTACGTCCATGACAAATTGGAAGAAAAAGGAACCGAGCGGCACGAAAATGATTGCCGCCGTAAAGACAATACTGAATACCCGGCCAATGTAAGTCATATCCGCGTTGGTCTGAATGTAAGTCATAAACTGAATGTTAAAAACCGAAACGCAGAAATTAAACAGGGTAATACAGATTATCGGCCCAAAAAGCCAATGACTAACTTGATACAGCGAACTCATCACCGCCAGCGGCAGTCCAGCCACAGCAATAATCCAGAACAGATACTTGCTGGATAATTCCTTCCGAATCAAATTTGAAGCCACTGCTCCCAGCAAGCCACCAACTGATTCAGCCGTTAAAAAGAAAGCATAAGCATTCTTGCTAAAAGCAAAACTGGCAAAAGGAAGAATCAATTCGTAACCTGCCAAAATAAAGTTGATTACGCTGGCAAAAACAATTACGATCAAAATATTTTTTCGGCCAGCAGATACTTAAATGCATCCTTGATCTTGCTAAAATTGCTTTGCTTAGCTACCGGCGGCTCTGTTTCAAACAAAATATCCAGCTGTCTGATCAACAAACCAGAAATAATAAAAGTAAGTCCGTCCAGCAGCAAAGCCATCTTACTGCCAACAAATTTAGCGATCACCATGGCAAGCACTGGGCCAGCAACCTTGATAGTTTGCTTGCAGCTTTCAAGCAAAGAATTGACCCGGCCAATCTGTTCTTTGCGGACAATTTCACCAAAGACCGCCTTATAGGCTGGATCTCTGATCGAAGACAGAACCGATAAAGCAATATTGACCGCAATAATTGCGTATAACAACCAAATAGAAGGAACAAACACTGCTAGCGCAATACACAAGAGACCGGCAATAATATCGCAAATCCAGATAATGCTCTTCCGCTGCTTCGTATCAGACAAGATTCCGCCTATAAAGTTGACGAAAACACTGACGATCGTTTCACTGCTCTGATACACTGCCATCCAAAAACTGCCGTTCCCCAGCTTCGATAGCCAGACAGAATTAACATAATCGAACAAGATGTCTCCAAGCTTGGAAATACTATTGCTTGTTACAAGCTTGACGGTATTAGCTAGCTCTCTTTCATTTAATTTCATTTTTCACCTCACTAGCACACCCCTTACCTTTTAGATTAAAAACATATTTAAAATAGTAGCATTTCTCATTGTATTGTCAATTAAATTTCGTTTTTTTAAGCTTCTGTCATTCAAGGTGATCGCCTACTTATCGCCAAATTTTTTCAGAGCTTTTCATTGCAATATACAGTCCGTATAAATTAGAGATTTGTTTGCTTGCTCTTTCTTTTTGAAAGAAAAAAGGCCATGCTCAAACACAAAAAGTGTTTGGGTATGACCAAATAGCTCACTTTTTAACTGTTTCCTTACAAAAGCAACAAATCTTTCCTGGTCTTGGTAAAGGGGTGGAAGCCGTCTTCACCCAGCCGCAGTCCTCGATTCTGACGCCGCCAACACCCGGCAAATAGATCCCCGGTTCAATGGAAAAGCACATCCCTGCTTCCAGCTTCTGCTTGCTTCCCGGCTCCAGATTCACCGGCTCATGGACCTGCATCCCAATCCCGTGACCCAAGCGGTGGGTAAAGTACTGCCCGTAGCCCGCTTCTTCGATAACCCCACGGGCCACCTGGTCCAGCTCACCTGCCGTCATCCCTGGTCTTGCCGCCTTAGCAGCCGTTTCCTGAGCTAACCGGACCGTCTCATAGATTTCCCGCTTTGCCGTGCTGATTTCGCCCAGGGCCACCGTCCGGCTGACATCTGAAGCATAGCCATCCTTCATGATACCCAAGTCAAAAATCACCATGTCCCCAGCTTGAACTCCCTTTTGGCTGGGCAGGCCGCTGATACTGGCCGCGCTTTCCCCGGCCTGGACAATCAATGGAAAGCTCAAGTCCCCCATCCCCTTTTTCTTCAGCTGGTAGTCCAGTTCAAGGGCCAGCTCGCTTTCACTCATCCCCTGCCCCGCTTTTAAAAGGGCAAGTCAGCAGCTGTAATAATATATAGTCAAAAATAGCAATTTAAGACTACTAATACTTATTTGTAGTCTTTTCTATTCTAGGTCATGTTATCAATGTATTTGGACGAGCTTCTGTGATATAATACAGCTAAACGCGAACATAAGATCGTAAGAAGAAAGTTGTTTCCCAAAATGACCAGAAAAAAGAGAAGAACTCAAACTAAGACAGTTAAAGCCTACACCGTAAAGTTAAATAGTAACAAACTAAAAGAATTGGATGAGCTGTTCACTGCTTACGGCAAATGCAGAGACTTCCTTTATTCACAGTTGTGTGGCATCAATCACATGACTGATGTTGCTAACTGGTATGGCCCTAGAGATAAAATCCGCGAGCATGACGGTGAAATCAAGAAAGCTCGCAAAGCGGTCAAAGACTGGAAAAAGATCTATAAGAAGAATAAAGCTCAAGGATTGAAGTCTCCCGATTCAAGAACGGTCAGACTCTCAAAGCAAAAGCTTCTGAGCGAGCAGTTTGGAATTCAAGGCCGGCATGTAACAGAAGCGGTTAAAGACGTGTGTATGAATCTCAATTCCATGTGGTCAAATCTTGGCTTGAAACTGAAAAGGATGGTTCAAGCTAACGATACATTGGCTAATGCTGAGCGCCAGTACCTCGATTACGTCTTCACTTCTCCATATTACTGGCAACTTATTCTGCAGAGACGTGAGAATGAAGCACAGCCAAATGCAGAAATGAGCCAATATCCTGCACTAAGAGCCGCTTTATCCGAGAAACAGCTTCGGCACTGCTTTGCATATATCAGACGCCTCACCAGAAAACATAAGCCCTACCCTCATTCAACGGCTGCACGATGCATGCTCTATGACGAAGTGATGTGGAAAGTTGTTGAAAAAGGCGGCTCAAACTACCTAGAAATCATGACGGCAAAATGCAGAAAGAAAAGGCAGTTTAAGCTGACAGGGCCATACTGCTATGCCAACAAGAAGAAACGCGGCGACATCCAGCTCATTCTTGATCGAGACAAGAAGCGGCTGGAAGTTCATCGTGCTATTAAAGCTGTTGCCCATAATCTCCGCAAGCCACAAAAGCAACTGGGTATGGACAAGGGATTGGCAACTCTCATTTCCTGCAGCAGTGGTCAAGAATATGGAGCAGGCTTCGGCAGATTGGTAGGTGCTGAAGTTGAGCGGATCAATGACCGCAATACAAATCGTAATGAGTACATCCAGTCAGCCAAGGAATTGAGAGAAGAAAAGTCTGCTTTGCAGGAAAAGTTAGCCAAGGATTATTTAGCTAAGACAAAGGAACGTATCAGACACCGCATTGGAAGTCTTGAGCGCCAAATTGCCCGTCTTGAAGAACACCATCTTGGTAGCAAACTTTACCACCGCCAACACGAAAGAAAGCAACGCAATATGGAGCGGGTGATAAACACAAGCATTAGACAGATGCTTGTGGCAGAAGATCCAGATGTTCTTGTTAAGGAAGATCTGACTTTTACTAAAGAGAAATTGCCTAAAGCATCAAACCGCTATGAAGCAAAAGTGAGACGAAAGTTATCGTCATGGACTAAAGGAAGACTGGATAAACGTATCGAGTATTTATGCGGCAGTCTGGGAGTTCAAACTATTGACGTTAATCCAGCATATACGTCTCAGTTCTGTCCAAGCTGTGGTGCGCATTTCAGTGAAAGAAAAGGCGCACATCATGAAACGGCTGTCTGTCCAAATTGTGGAGAAATGAACGCAAATACAGCAGCAGCGGTAAATATTTTGCAAAGAGCGGATGACAAAGAAATAACGAAATATATGCCATACAAGAATGTTAAGTTGATTCTTGAAGACCGTTACGCAAACAAACAGTTGGTGATGGCATAGTCTATCAATCAAAGCGTCACAAGCGTGGGTTCGTCCCTGCTTCAAGTCGTGGACTGGGCGCTGCCCTAGAGCTTCGGCACTAGGGAAACTTAGGACATATTCCTGCCCGTTTTGTGAGACTGAGTCTTCGGGCTTTGTTAAGCAAAATATGGCGAACTCTTTGACTGTGCGTATGATAAAAGTATCAGAAGCTAAGGGAAACTTTAGTGGAGGTACATACAACTGAGCGCACAAGGCATTTCCCCGCGAAAAAGCCTAAAAAATCTTCTAGCTTCAGCTAGAGGACAAGAATTTGTTCATTAGTGTTCACTTGAATATTAATGGATATGTTTTTGAATTCGGCAAAAGCCAAGTCCAGGGCCTGGTCAGCCAGCCTGCCAGCCGCCTGCAGCTTTTTTATTTCCGCCGGCGACTTGATCATCCGCTGTCTGGCCAGCCAGGAAGAGATGTCTGCTGCCAAATTTGCTTCCGGGAAAACTTCCTTAATCGCCCGGTAGTGGCTGAGGGTCACCGCCCGCGCTTCCAGGGCCCAAAATCCTTTTGGCCAGGCGGCCATCCTCTCTTTTGCCTTCTCCCATGGATTCTCCCCATCTTGGTAAAAGCAGGCCCGGTCCGCCCAAGAAGTCTGCTTGACTTCTCCTTCATTGATCGCCGGAACCAGCAAGAGGGCCTGGCCTGTTCTGGATACCAGCAGGGCAAAGACCCGCTCCTCCGTCCAGCTGCTGTAGCCCGTCAGGTAGGCAATGTCCACTGGCTCTGCCACATAGGCCAGGTCAATGCCTTTTTCATCCAAGTAGGACGTTAAGGCTGCCAAATGCTCTTCCCAGGTTAATTTTCTTTCTTCTTTCATGCTTTTTCACTCCCAAGAAAGTGTTCTTGTTCTATTTTCATATTTATTTCCTTTTTCTAGGCTTTTTTAGTGAATTAGCTAGGCAAAGCTACTCGATCATATTATAATTTCTATCAAATCCAAAAATCATTCTATTGATCTGCTTTTGGATTTTGGGGAAACAAAATTTTGCATCATAAGCACTGGCTTATTAGAAAAGAACTATTAACTTAAGCTGATAATCACCCACTTGATTATCCTTCAATCAATTAAGGAATAACTATGGCAGAAGCCCTTTACCAATTTACCGATCAAGAACGCGCCCGATATGAGAAAACACCCCTGCCGCTTTTAGTTATGCAGGTCATCGACGGGGAAGTACCATGCCTTGCTGGCTTCTGACGAATACTGCAAGATGGTTGGCTCTGACCGGGAGTCCATGCTGGAATACCTCAACCACCACAGCTTTGGCCGGGTCTACCCGGCTGACGTTGTCCACCTGGCAACTTTTTCAGCTTCAGCTATCAAGTATCCCCAATGCCACTTGACCTACTGCCTGTCCATCAAGGGCGAATACCACACCATTTTTGCCCACTCAAAGCGGATCAAGACTGAGGACGGCACAATCCTTTTGCTGGTTACCTACTTTGACCTGGGTAATGACCAGAGCCAGCAGACCAAGGAGCAAAGTGAATCCCCCAACATGGACCTGCTGACGGGCATGCCCAATGTCAGCTACTTTAGCAAGTTCGGGGATGACTTTTTAAGAAAGCTCTTAAAGCAGGCCGGGCAAGTTGACGTTATCTACTTCGACATTTCCTCCCTGCACTCTTACAACGACCACTTTGGCTTCTTGCAGGGGAACCAGCTTATCAAGAAGTGCGGGGAAATCATCCGGGCCAGCTTCCAAGAAGCTGCTGCCGGAGATCCAGAAGAAAGTCGCGGATTTTTCCGCTGACAAGGTCACGACCGTCAGAGCCGGCGTCTACCAGGTCAAGGAAATGGGACCAGCCACCAGCGCCGTCGACAAGGCTTACCAGGTCTACAATACATCTGTCAAGAAGCGCTTTGAGATGCAGGACTACTTGATGGGCCACTTTGAAGAAGCCCTCAGCCAGAACTGGCTCAAGGTCTACTACCAGCCGATTTTCAACCTCTATTCTAAGAAAATCTGCAACTTTGAAGCCGTCTCCCGCTGGCAGGAACCAGGTAAGCCGGCTTTAAAGGCCAGCCGCTTTATCCCTGTTCTGGAAAGAAGCGGCCTGGTCTACCAGATGGACCAAAGGCGGGCCGACAACCTGCCAACCGTTCCGGTCTCCATCAACCTCTCGCCTAGCGACTTCAACATCGACGGTTTCATCGACCAAGTTCTCGGGATCACCCAGAAATACCAGATCCCCCACAACATGATCCAGTTTGACCTGCTGGCCCAACCAGTCGCGGTTGACCAGCAGCGGCTGAAGGACGCGGCGGCCAACTTGCGGAAACAAGGATTCAGGATCTGCCTGGACCGCTATGGCGGGGAAAACAACGACTTGTCAACGGAAACCCTGCTGGAATACAATTTCGACTATCTTAAAGTCGACGTCCGCAGCTTCAATACCAACCGGCAAAGGGCCAAGATCATCCTGGCTTCCGTCATCAACATGTCCCGCCTGCTCAAGATCGTCCCGGTCGTCAAGGGGGTTGAGGACCAGGCCATGCTAAACTTCATCCGGTCCTTAGGAATCATGCTGACTCAGGGGCGGCTTTTGGCTAAAGAAATGCCGGAAGAAGAACTGAGCCAGGAAAGAGATAACTTTGAAAGCGTTGAAGAAAGAGCCCTTTTCTCTGGCTTCAACCACATCAACGTCCTGGATCCCTACTTGGAAACCCGGGACCGGCTGGACAACAACTTTGAGAATCCCCGGCCTAATTCCATCTTCATCGTCCAAAGCCAGCAGGCCAAGCTGGTCTACTGCAACAGAGCCTTCCGCTCCTGGACCGGCTGCGCAGGAATGACCAAAAGGTCCGGGAATACTTGAAACAGGTCAAGATTCTGGACTTGAAGTTTGACATCCATATTTCTGCCGGCTATGTCTATGGCCAGGCCCAGACCCCAGACGAGGTCTACGAAATGATCCGGGAAGCCGACCGCATGCTCTACCAGAGCAAGGACAATGGCCGCAACCAGATCAGCGGCGGGCCTTCGCGCTATAATTAGCATTCTATTTAACTGAATGAGCATTAAAAAATCCACCCATCTGGGTGGATTTTTGCTTGTAGTGCTTTCTGTATTTCTTTTTTCTCCCTGTTTACCGCAAGCGGTGTTGGAACTGCTTTTCGATGCCGGCGTGGTAGACCAGGTTGTAGCCTAAGCACGCCCCAACGGCTGCCTGCAGGCATTCAAAAGGAAACTTGACCAGGGAGATAGCCGGGGTCGCGTAAATGAAGGCCCGGCCTAAAGTGTAGCCAGTTACCATCACGGCGGCGCCGATAAAGATGCCCAAGATGACCTTCTTTTGCTCGCCGGCAAACTTGTGGGCAAAGTAAGAGATGATCAAGGCTTCAAAGCCGTGGGAGAAGAGGCTGACGAACATGGGCGCCGGGTAGAAAAGGAAGTCGCCCAAGAAGGCCCCTACCCCGCCGACCACGAAGGCCTCTGATGGGTACAGCAACAAGGCCGCGGCGACGATGACCACGTCGTTGAAGTAGAGGTGGCCGCCTGGGACAGGGATACTGAATGAAGACAAGGCAACGTTCATCGCCATCAAAACGGCGACGACGGCGGCTCTTTTGACTGACCATGATTTTTGCATGTGATTTCCCTCCAGCTTGTAACTTTGCTTTCTATTTTAGCACTTTTTCAGTATTTTTTTAGGTTTTTTTCTTACAAAAAAGAAGAAATAAAAAGCCAAGGCGATGGCCTCAGCTTAGATAATTTAAGACATGGATTCTTGATTTTTAATGACGGTATTTTTTATAAGATTGGCTTTCTTCTCATGGCCACGGTCTTGATGTTCAAGAGGTCCTTGGCGGTGATGTTGTGAGAAACTGAGTTAGCCCCGTATGAGCCGGTTCCCAGGGTCAAGGATGGCATCATGTTGTTGTAGACCCCGCCGATCCCGCCAAGGGCAGCCGGGCTGTTGACCAGGATACGGCAGGCAGACATGGCGAAGGCAAACTTGCGGATAACCTTGCTGTTTTGGGTGTGGATGCCGGCAGTGTGGCCCCGGCCGCCGTAGTTCAAGAGGTCGGTGCAGATCTTGAAGGCCTGGGCACTGTTTTCTGCTTTGTAGAGGGTGAAGACCGGGGACAGCTTTTCAGCTGACAATGGGTACTTCGGGCCAACCCCGCTGTATTCAGCCACGATGACTTGTGTGTCGGCAGGCACGGTCACCCCGCACATTTCAGCGATCTTGACCGCGCTCTTGCCGGCCATCGGGCCAGCGACTGTCCCCCGGCGGGGGTCGATGAAGTGTTCTTCAAAGAGCTTGATTTCGTCAGCCTTTAAGAAGTAGCAGTGGCGCTTTAAGAAGGCTTCCTTGACTTGGTCATAGACCTCCTTGTCAACGACGACGGAGTTTTCTGAGGCACAGATCATCCCGTTGTCAAAAGTCTTGGACAAGACGATGTCGTTAACTGACTGTTCAATGTCCGCTGTCTTTTCGATGTAGGACGGGCCGTTGCCTGGGCCCACGCCCAGAGCCGGCTTGCCAGTTGAGTAGGCGGCCTTGACCATGCCTGGGCCGCCAGTGGCCAGGACCATCTGCACCTTTGGGTTGTTCATCAAAGCCGTCGTGGCCGTGAGGCTTGGGTGTTCGATCCATTGGATCCAGTTTTCCGGTGCCCCGGCGGCAGCCGTGGCTTCCTTGATCAGCTTGGCTGTTTCCACGCAGCATTTTTGGGCTTGCGGGTGGAAGCCGAAGATGATGGTGTTCTTACTCTTCATGGCGATCATAGCCTTGAAGATAACCGTGGAAGTCGGGTTGGTGACTGGCGTTACCCCGGCGATGACCCCGATCGGTTCAGCAATCTTCATCAAGCCTTCCTGCTTGTCTTCTTCGATCACCCCGACCGTCTTCATATCCTTCATGCTTTCCCAGATAGTCTGGGCAGCATAGGTGTTCTTGGTCACCTTGTCTTCGACCTTGCCCCGGCCAGTTTCGTCAACTGCCATTTGGGCCAAGTAGCGAGCATTGTCTTCACCGACTTTTTCAATGACTTGACAAAGCTTGTCCACGTCTTCCTGGCTGAAGTCGTCCATCTGGGCTAAGGCTTCATGTGATTTATTAACCAAAATATCGATATTGTGGTAGATTTCGTCTTCAGTTCGAACTGACTTTTCCACTTCTGTGGTGCTTTGCTTAGGCATTCTCTCGTCTCCTGCTTCTTGCTTATTTCTTGTGATAAATTTCTCAATTACTACTATAACAACATTTAGAAAAAAGAAAAGAGGGTAAAATCCCCCTTTCTTAATGACACAAGAAGCTGCTTTTCCCTTATGTTTTGCCTTATTAGCGATGTAAGCGATAACCGCCTTTTGTTATTGTGAATAAATTATTTTATATATCTTTTCCACTTTTACAAAAGATAGCGATTTCTGTCACAAAAGTTAAAAGGTGATTTTTCCAGCTTTTTCGCCGATAAAAAACAGATTTGCTTGCCTGTATTCTCCGTTTTTCACTAAAAAAGACACGGTAAAAGGCCTTTTAGCAGTTCAGTAACCTTTTCACTTACTCTCTGTTTTTTAGCTGTTTTTTGGCAAAAAGAAGAGAAAAAACAGAGATAAGATACTCTCTTTACTAGGCAAAGCCAAGGAAAATGTTCGACTTTTACAAAAACGTATAGCTTTTCTCCCTTATTTTTCCCAGTATTTTTGAAAAAATCCTAACATTACGCATAAAAAACAGCCATGACTCGGTCATGACTGTATGATTTATTTACTTTTACGCTGGTGGAAGTAACAGAAACTCCCAAAGAAGACGGCCCAGGCCGTGGCCAGGCTGGCCCCAAAGATATCCGCCTTGACGAAGAAGAGGCTGAAGAAGATGACCAGGAAGAAGGCAATCGTCAATGGACTGGTTACCTGGTAAAAAGGCATCTTGAAGCCATCTTCCATAAAGTCACTGGACTTGCGGTACTTCCGGTGAGCCAGCAGGGCCAGGACGTAAACCAGGATGAAGATGTCACTGGTGGCCCCGGCGACCATGCTGAAAGCCTCAATTGCCGTGTTAGAGAAGCTGAGAATTGGCGCGATCAGGGCGAATAAAACTGAGATCGCGATCCCTCTTGCCGGTACCCCGTTTGGCGCAATCTTGGCAAATTTTTCTTTCAGCCAGCTGCCCTTTTTAGCTTCTTGCGCTAATTGGAAGAAGTGCCGGCCAGCTGAGAAGATGGTTGAGTTCAAGGCTGAAGCCGCGCTGGTCAAAACCACGAAGTTCAGAACTGAAGCCGCGGTAGTGAAGCCGGCTAACTGGAAGACCTGGACGAAAGGACTGCTTGAGGCAGACACTGACCGCCAGGGAACCACGCACATGATCACGGTCAAAGTCCCGATGTAGAAGATCAAGATTCTCAACAAGGTCTCGTTGACCGCCTTTTTGATCACCTGGTGGGGATCTTCAGCTTCCCCGATCGTGATAGTCACGAATTCAATCCCGGCAAAGGAGAAGAAGACCATCGGGAAGGCGGTAAAGAAGGCGTAAGTGCCATTTGGCGCCAGCTTGAAGTTCTTGGTCAGGCTGGCTAAAGAAGCATAGCCAACCGGGGTTTTAGCATGGGTTGCCACCAGGAAGACCCCGGTCAAGATCATGGAGATAATAGCGATGATCTTGATCATGGCAAACCAGAATTCCGTTTCCCCAAAGAGGCGGGCTGCCGTCAAGTTCAGCAGGGTCAAGGCTCCTAGGAAGATCAGCTCAACCAGCCAAAGAGGCGCGTGCGGGAACCAGTACTGGAAGTAGGTCCCGACCGCTGTAAGTTCAGCCATACAGGCAAAGAGCAGGCCGATCCAGTAGGACCAGCCGGCGAAGTTGCCAGCTGCTGGCCCCAGGTATTTAGTAATAAATGAGACGAAGGTATGGTGGTTGGGGTCTGAGTAAAACATTTCTCCCAATGCCCGCAGCATGAAGAAGAAAAAGACCCCCATGAATGCATAAATCAAAATGACTGACGGTCCGGTGGCCGAGATCGTGCTGCCGGCCCCTAAGAAGAGACCAGTCCCGATCGTGCCCCCGATGGCAATCATCTGGACATGCCGGTTCGATAAGGACCGGAGCGTTCCGTCCGCGTTTTCGTGTCTTTTCGCCATCTGTCCTCCTAAATAATTAAAGCAACATTGATCTATAATTATTTTAATAATAGAGAAAATAGCCGGAAAAGTAAAGTTATTAAGCAAATTAGGCTGATTTTCACCCTTTAACCGAATTGATCTTCAAGATAAAAATCTAAGGGCTGTTGATACTCCAATTTAGCTTTCTTTGCGGAATACAATTTGTTTTTCTTTAAGAAAGCAATTGTCTGACTGTAGTTGCTGTAAACCGGATAGTAGATCTTAGCCCGCTTGCCATTTGCCCGCGTCCAGGAAACCGCGACTTGGCCAATCGGCTTCTGCAGGCTGGCCTGCTGGTAGTCCCACTTGGCTAAGTCTTGCTTGTAGGCTGCCCGGAAGTCCTTGTAAAGCTGGCTGTCCTGGCGCTTGATCGTTTCCTTGCCATTTGTGTAGGTAAAGGACACGCTATCCAGATTGTCCATAATCATCTGGTCGTGGTAGATCTGGAAGTAAGCCTGCTTGTAAGCCTTGGTCTTGCTG
The DNA here is from genome assembly GCF_024701915.1 of Lactobacillus leichmannii. Lineage (NCBI taxonomy): Bacteria > Bacillati > Bacillota > Bacilli > Lactobacillales > Lactobacillaceae > Lactobacillus > Lactobacillus leichmannii. The sequence goes on from NZ_QOCY01000020.1 coordinate 41,229, forward strand.
ATTGGTTCAAAGTATTTCTTCAGCGTCTTTCTATCCACATCATAGACCCTGGTCTTGACGCGGCCATTCTTCATTCTGAAGACAAAGCGCATCTGGACTGAATCTTCCCGTTCATGGGACCGGTTCTGAGTAAATTTGCTGCCGGCTTTACCCAGATTTGTGAGGTCACTGTTTACCGGCAAATACATGTATTTCGCGGCATAATCGCTGGCGTCACCTTTAGCTGATTTTTTACCCATGTAATAGTTGGTATAGATGCCGTCATCCCGCGAAATTGCCACACTGGCTACTTGCTTGCTTGCAGGTAGCCAATCATCATAGCGCTTGGCTCCCCAAACCATGCCGGCCAAAATTGCTAAACCCGCCACGGTTAACAGCAAGCTCTGGACAAAATTATGCTTCCAGGCAGCCAGGTCAAACTTGTAGATGATTTCCATCAAGCTGGCAGTTATTAAACCAATGATCAGGGCACCAATAATGCCGCAAGCAAAGTTTAAGTTGACCATCATGTAGCCAAAAATCCCGCCAATTGCCGCGAAATAGACAACCAAGATGATCTTAACCACCTGTTCAAGCCAGGCAAAAGCCACAGCTCCGCCCGCCTTTTCATTAGCCCGCTTCTGGTAAGCCCAGTAGGCTAAGGCGAGGTAAAGGACGGTCCAAAGCAGGTTAATCCCGATCCCCAGCCAGTGATTTGAGTTATATACCTGAGTCGAAGGATTGGTGTATGCCAGCCAATCATGATTGTCATAGCCAGCCGTAGTTGCCAAGGTGGAATAGAAGATTGAATTCAGAAAAATCAAGCCAAATTCAAAGCAGGAGAAAAAGATCGTGGCTAAGCCAGCCACAAAGGTATTACCTGTGATCATCATGCTCAAAGAGGCGATAGCGTACCAGGCTGAAAAGGCAAAGAGGTCGGCCAGAAAGCCCCGCCAGATCTCACCGTCAGCCAGGAAGTTAGCCCCACCTGCAGCCAAGATCAGCATTCCGGCCAGGAAAAAGAGCAAGTAAAGCAAGCTATAAATAAGCAAGCTGTTGACCGTAATTCCGATGAAGCGGGTCTTGCGGCTGACCGGCTGGCTCTCGTAATAGTCCACTTGCCGCGGCACGTGCAAGAAGCGGAAGCCTTCAAAGGCCAGGTAGATGCCGAAGATCCCGGCCATCGCAGCCGACATGCTCGTATTTTGAAAAATATAATATGTCCGGGCGTCATGCAGCAAGGAAGCCGTCTCAACATCTTTGTTGCTGATCAAAACCAGAATCGGCCCAACGATATAGAACATGGCCATGACCAAGATCGCCAAGACTACAGGTACTTTCCGGTGCCGCAGGATTTCTTTTTGCGGCAGACCGTGTTTATTTAAGGATAAGTTTGCGCGTGTCATAGCCAACTGCCTCCGCTTCTGCAATAAAGATTTCTTCCAAGGTCAACGGCAGGATTTCGAAGAAGGTCATCGGCACATGGTCAAAGACCGCCTCGACTTCGCTCCGGTTCCCCCGCACGACCAAAGTGTGCAGGCGGCCCCGTCTGCTGTGGTCAACCAGCTTCAGCTTGCCCAGGACTTCCTCCATGTCCCGGTCGTCCTTAAAGACGCACTGCAGCTTCTGGATTTCCAGTTTCATGTCGACCAAGTCTTCTGATAAAAGCAGACCGCCGCTGTGCAGGAAACCGATGTGGTCACAAATATCTTCCAATTCCCGCAAGTTGTGAGAGGCAATGATTGGAGTCAATTGCCGCCGGTCCATGTCTTCGGCAAAAAGGCTCTTCATGCTCTGCCGCATAACCGGGTCTAAGCCGTCAAAAACTTCGTCTAAGAGCAGGTACTTGGTGTTAGTACATAATCCTAGCAGGATCGCCAATTGCCGCTTCATGCCCTTAGAATAGTCGTGTATGCGGCGCTTTGGCTCTAAGCGAAAGTCCGCCAGCAGTCTGGCAAAACGTTCTTGGTCAAAGTCCTGGTAAACCGCCGCGTAATCCCTGGCCATAGACTCCGCTGTGGCATTTGGGAAGAAGTAGGGGTCATCTGGAATGAAGCAAAACTTTTTCTTTGCGGCTGGATTGTCATAAACTGGCAAGCCATCAATAGTGATATGCCCAGAAGTCGGCCGCAGGATGCCAGCGATCATCCGCAAGAGGGTGCTCTTGCCGGCCCCGTTGGTCCCGATCAAGCCAAAGACCCGGTCTTCTTCAATGGTCAGGTTAAGGTTCTTAATGGCCTCTGTCTGCCCATAATCCTTGCTTAGTGCATCAATCTCGATCATCTTCTACCGCCTCCTCCATGACCTCAGCAAATAATTCCTGTGGATCCAGGCCTACTGCTTGAATCTCCTTAATTAAATCAATCATTTTCCCTTTCAGCTCTTCTTTTTGCTTGCTCTTCAGCGTTTCATTGGCCCGGACGAAATTCCCCCGGCCCTTGACGCTGTAAACGTATCCCTCCCGTTCCAGCGCGGCGTATGCCTTCTGCACTGTATTAGGGTTAGTCGACAATTCCATGGCCAACTTCCGCACAGACGGCAGCTGCTCATCTGGCAGCATGACTCCGGTCAGAATCAGCTGCTTGTACCTGTCCGCGATCTGCTGGTAAATCGGCCGGCTGTCCAAATAGTCAATAAAGTCCACTAGCTCGCTCCTTTCTAGCTGTCTCTACTGTACTATTTATTCTAGTACACCAAAGACAAATTGGCAAGTAATTAGCAAAAAGAAAACAGATTGTTTCTAAAGTAAAATAAGCAGTCAAGAAAATTTAGAAAGAAAAGAATAAGACAGAAAGAGAAAATAAATGCAAAGACAAAAAAAGAAGCAGGTGGATACCTGCTTCTCAGTGACGGTCCATGCGGGATTTGAACCCGCGATCTCCTCCGTGACAGGGAGGCGAGATAGACCACTGCTCCAATGGACCAAATATTCTGTTTTGCCTTCCGGCAATGACCCGTACGGGATTTGAACCCATGTTACCGCCGTGAAAGGGCGGTGTCTTAACCACTTGACCAACGGGCCAGATGGAGGATACAGGGCTCGAACCTGTGACCCTCTGCTTGTAAGGCAGATGCTCTCCCAGCTGAGCTAATCCTCCAATGCACCCAGTAGGACTTGAACCTACAACCTTCTGATTCGTAGTCAGACACTCTATCCAGTTGCGCTATGGGTGCATCTGTTCAATTAAGCATCGCTTGATGCTAAGCGGAAGACGGGATTCGAACCCGCGACCCCCACCATGGCAAGGTGATGTTCTACCACTGAACTACTTCCGCATGATAAAAGCCAGGCTAGACAGTCTGGCTGATTGAGCGCGGCAGCTTCCTATCCTCGCAGGCAGTTTCCCACCAACTACTTTCGGCGTTAAGAAGCTTAACTACTGTTTTCTGCCGCGCCTCGGCGACGCAACAACTAGTATTCTACAGGGTTTAGGGAAAATGTCAACACTTTTCAGCGAAAAAATCAAAAACTTTATTGGCAAGCCTTCTCTGCTTTTTTAAATTCATTTTAATTTAGCCTTGATTTATTTCTCATTTGGATTACAATAGTTCTTAATTAAAAAAGTAAGCCATAAAAAGACGAGTAAAGGCGGGCAACCTCCAGTGAGCTGATGAGAGTGGAAATTCAGCAGGCTCTGCCCCCCTTGAAAAACACTTTTTCAGCTGCCAACCGAAAGACTTAGCTCCAGTAGGCTTGGCCGGTTCTGGTCCGTTACCACCGGATGAGCATATTTGTGCTCAAGAAGCAGGCTCTATTATCAGAGCAATTTGGGTGGTACCGCGGAACAAAGCCTTTCGTCCCTTACCGGGGAGCGAAGGGCTTTTTCTTTGCTTGGCGACCCTTTTTTCATTAAATAGCGATTTTTACTCACTTAAATTATTTTTTGCTTAAAAAAGAAAGAGGCAGCGTATATGTGCGGATTTTTAGCGATCGACTCCAACGAATTTGACTTGAAGACCTTTGACGAAGCCCTGGCCAAATGCCAGGATCGGGGACCGGACATGACCAGGGTCTTTGACGAGCGGGGAGTTACTTTTGGCTTCAACCGCTTGGCCATCATGGACTTGACGGACAGCGGGATGCAGCCCTTTGAAACCCTGGACTGCACCCTGGTCTGCAACGGGGAAATCTACAACTACCCGGAACTGAAAAAGAACCTGGAAACCGACTACGAATTTACTTCCAGCAGTGACTGTGAAGTTCTGATCCCCCTTTACCGCAAATACGGGATTGAGACGATGGTTAAGATGCTGGATGGGGAATTTTCCTTTGTCCTCTATGATCACCTCTCAAAGACGATTTACGCGGCTAGAGACATCATCGGTATCCGGCCAATGTTCTACGGCTTTACTAAAAAAGACGGCAAGATTGCTTTTGCCTCAACTGGCAAGAACCTGCTTGACCTCTGCCGCGAAATCCACCCCTTCCTGCCTGGCCACTACTATGACGGGGAAAAGATCGTGGCCTACCATGAACCAGACCTCACCCCCAAGATGAGTACTGACGATTTTGAGACTGCGACTCACAAGATTCATGACCTTCTGGTTGAATCAGTTGACCAGCGCCTGGCCTCAGACGCCCCGGTCGGCTACCTCCTTTCAGGCGGCCTTGACTCTTCCCTGGTCTGCTCGATCGCCGCCCGCCTGCAGCCAGATACGAAGATCAGAACTTTTGCCATTGGGATGGACCAAAACCCGATCGACCTTAAATATGCCCGGGAAGTGGCTGACTACCTGGGAACTGACCACACCGAGTTCATCATGACCAGAGAAGACGTGCTGGGCGTTTTAAGAGAAGTCATCTATACTTTGGAAACCTGGGACATCACGACTATCCGGGCTTCAATCGGGATGTACATTCTCTGCAAGAAGATCCATGAAACAACTGACTTGAAGGTCATCTTGACTGGTGAATGCTCTGATGAGCTATTTGGCTACAAATACACCGACTTCGCTCCAAGCCCGGAAGAATTCCAAAAAGAAGCAGCCAAGCGGCTCAGAGAGCTCTACATGTACGACGTCTTGCGGGCAGACCGCTGCATTTCCGCCAACTCTTTGGAAGGCAGAGTGCCTTTCGCTGACCGGGAATTCGTCGACTACGTCATGAGCGTGGATCCGGACTTGAAGATGAACCACTACCACAAGGGCAAGTACTTGCTCCGGAAGGCCTTTGAAGAAGGCGACTGGCTGCCCCGCGACATCCTTATGCGGGAAAAAGCAGCCTTCAGCGACGCCGTGGGCCACTCCATGGTTGATGACCTTAAGGAATACGCTGAAAGCAAGTACAGCGATGAAGACCTGGCTAAAGCAGGCGAAAAGTACCCATACCGGACGCCATTTACCAAGGAATCACTTCTTTACCGGGATATTTTTGAAGAATTCTACCCTGGCAAGGCTGACTGGATCAAGGACTACTGGATGCCAAACAGAAGCTGGAAGAGCCTGGGAAGCGTCACCGACCCAAGTGCCCGGGTATTGAGCAACTACGGGGCTAGCGGTGAATAAGTAAAAAAGAAAATACAAAATTAAAAGGACCGGAACTTAATCCAGTCCTTTTTTGACTTCCCAAAAGGCTAAAGAGCTAGCGGCGGCAACATTCAAGGAGTCCACTCTTTCAGCCATCGGTATCTTGATCGTATAGTCGCTCTCCGCGATCGTTTGCGGCAACAGGCCTGGTCCTTCAGAACCTAAAATGACAGCCAGACGGTCTGCTTCTTTTAAGACCGGGTCGTCGATGTCAACCGTGTTGTCCCTTAAAGCCATGGCCGCGGTCTTAAAGCCCAATTCCTGCAGGCTGGCTACGCCTTTTTCCCGCCAAAGTTTTTGATCCAGATAAGTCCAAGGCACCTGGAAAACCGTCCCCATGCTGACCCGGCCGCTTCTCCGGTATAAGGGATCACTGGAGTCGGTTGTAATCAAGACCCCGTCCATGCCTAAGGCCGCGGCTGAGCGGAAAATAGCGCCAACATTGGTTGGATTGACGACGCTCTCTAAGACCCCGACTCTGGCATGCTTGGGCAAGGCAGCCGCAAATTCACGCAGACTTGGCCGCTTTTTTCTTCGAAAGGCACAAATGGCGCCCCGAAGCAGATTATAGCCTGGCAGCTTGCGCAAAAGGTCAGACTGAGCGACAAAGATCGGAAAATCAAGCAAGTGATCGTGGTTAGCAGCCAGCTCCCGTTCAAAGTCCGCTAAATCACGTTCTAAGGCCTTTTCCTCCACCAGCATGGCGATTGGCTCATAGCCGGCCCTAATTGCCCGCTCGATTACTTTCGGACTTTCAGCGATGAAAATACCGGCTTCTGGCTCATAGTAATGAAAGAGCTGAGCTTCATTGTAATCAGTAAACAGCTTTAGTCTGGGATCATCGAAAGCGTTAATTCTGATCAGATTGTTTTCTCTGTCGATTCTGTCCATGTCTTTATATCTTTCTTATTCTCTAGCCTCTTACCTATTTTATTATAGTAAACAAAAAGAGCCAGACTTCCGTCTGACTCTTGCTTCGCGCGGCAGCTTCCTATCCTCGCAGGCAGTTTCCCACCAAC
>NZ_QOCY01000021.1:0-6552 GCF_024701915.1 Lactobacillus leichmannii
TATTTTTTAGAAGTAGGTGTCATGGTTAATAAACCTCCATAGCTAATTGATAGATATACTACAGAGATTGTACCATAATTGCACACCACTTCCAAAATATCATCATGACGCTACACTAGCTTTAATGACGTTAACCGAGCGAGTTAGCCGGATGGAAATTATCGTTAAATTGCCTGATTACCGGGCAGAGACTTGCCGGCAAGCCCTCCAAGATACGATTGATGATTACGGTGCAGAAAACTTTCGGACGATCACGTTTGACAACGGCTCGGAATTCGCTAGTTTAAATCAGGTTCAAGGAACGGAAATCTACTTTGCCCATCCATATTCTCCCTGGGAACGGGGCACTAATGAGAATGTGAATGGTCAATTAAGAGAGTTCTTCCCAAAGGGGCATTCCTTTAAAAACCTCTCATTAGTGGATCTGCAGTTGGTTCAAGACACGCTGAATCACCGTCCCCGCCGCTGTTTAAGCTATAGTTGTCCAGCGGATGTTATGCCACAACTGGTTTAACTTTCTAGACCAATTATAAGAATAGGCCATTAGTGTTGCACTTAACTTGACAATTGAGGCATATTATTTATACTAAAATTTCGCCAATTGCAAGAATAAATTGAACACTTACCATAACATCTGGCAGATTTTGACTATCTACGCCGGTAAATGCGGTCAAGTTCGGTGTCAAAGTACTCTTCTGGAGTCTTGTAGTTTAAGATCTTTCGAGGAAGAGAGTTGCACCATACCTCGATCTTAGCAATATCTTCCACACTGTACTTATCCATACGGTCTCCCTTGGGAATATAGCGTCTGATAAGCCCGTTGTGCCGTTCTACGCTGCCTTTATCACAGGATGTATAAGGGTGAGCGTAGTACACAATAGTCTTGGAAACTTGCTCAAGATTGGATAGATCTGCGAACTCAGATCTGTTGTCAGTTGTGATAGACTTAAAGATTTGATTCCATTTGGATCCGTAGTACTCTCGAAGCTTATCAAATGCCTTCATAACGCTAGCTGAGGTCTTATCCTCAATCTTGATCATGAAGAACTGACGCGTCTTTCGTTCGCACAGAGTAAGCAACACATCGTCGTCCTTAGTCTTGTGTCCAAGAACCAGATCGCATTCCCAGTGACCAAAGTCCTTACGGCTTTCGATTCTAGGACTACGTTCATCGATGCTTCGTCCCAGGATACGCTTGTTTACACGGGCACGACGAGTCTTAGTATTGCGCTTCACCTTCTCTGGAAGATCACCGTTCTAGATATCCATTAGGCCCAAGTCAACGTAGTTATACAGAGTTTTGGTTGATACGACCTGATCCTTCTGGAAGATTCCCTTGGCCAAAGCATAACCCACGCAAGCATCAAGAGACCAGCCTTGATTATGGAAGCAGTGGGAAACATAGTCGATGAACTTATGTCTGCGAAGAAACAAGCTCTTGCGGCCGCATTTGCTTCTATGTAGTTCGTAAGTGCTTTGCCCTTCACCGCTTCACATTGCCGGTATACACGGATACTGTGCCTCTTTTGAGCTCATATCCGACCGTGCTTGGTGAGCAGTTAAGTTCTCTAGCTATAGCACGATTAGAGCAGCCCTTAGAGTGCAGCTCCTGGATTGTAGTCCGGTTGTTCAGCGTAAGGTGCTTGCCCTTTTGGTGTGGTTTAGTGTTAGAATATGAATGATCCATTTTAACCTCTCTAGAAATGTTTGTGGTAATTCATATTCTACCAGATGGTTGAAATGGATTTTTTGTACTCTAATCCAGTGAAAACGATTTTTCTTACTGGATCGGAACAGTGTTCAGTTTAATTTTACAATCGGCGATAATTAACGAACTAGCAAAAACTGTTAAAATACATATAGGTATTTTGACAGTTTTTATTTTGCAAGGAATGACAATGAACAAGAAGAAGTTACTTTTAATCGATGGCAATTCCGTGGCCTTCCGGGCCTTTTTCGCCATGTACCAGCAGCTGGACAAGTTTAAGAATCCAGAAGGTCTCCACACCAACGCCCTCTATGCCTTTAAGAACATGCTGGACGTGGTCTTGAAGCAGGAAGACCCAAGTCATATCCTGGTGGCCTTTGACGCCGGCAAGACCACCTTCAGAACCGCCATGTACAAAGACTACAAGGGCGGCCGGGACAAGACTCCGGCAGAGCTTTCCGAACAGCTCCCTTACTTGCGGGAAATGCTCAAGGACATGGGAATCAAGAGCTACGAACTGGCCAACTATGAAGCCGACGACATCATCGGCACCATGGCTAAAAAAGGAGTCGAAGCCGGCTATGAAGTGGCCGTTGTTTCCGGGGACAAGGACTTGACCCAATTGGCCAGTGACCATGTCACCGTCTACGTGACCAAGTCCGGGGTAACTAAACTGGAAGCCTTCACTCCAGACCACATGAAAGAAGTCAACGGGGTGACCCCGACTGAGTTCATCGACATGAAGGCTTTGATGGGTGACCCGTCCGACAACTACCCAGGCGTGGCCAAGGTCGGCCCCAAGACTGCCTCTAAATTGATCCAGGAATACGGCAGCGTGGAGAACTTGTATAACCACGTTGATGAAATGAAGAAGTCCAAGCTGAAGGAAAATCTGATCGCCAGCAAGGACAATGCCCTTTTGGGTAAAAAGCTGGCCACCATCAACTGCGACAGCCCGGTGGAAGTGACCCTTGATGACCTTAGCTATGAGGGCAGCAATATCGACGACCTCCGTCGCTTCTACGAAAAGATGAACTTCCGCCGCTTTCTGGCCGACTTGGCCCAAAAAGGGGAGTTGACTGAAAACAAGACGGAAGTTAAAAAGCAGGACTATGTCGTGCTCAGTGCTGATAACTTAGACCAGCCGCCAAAGGCTGCTGAAGTTACTTTCTACCTGGCCATGTTTGGCGACAACTACCACCTGGCCGACTTCGCCGGTTTTGCCTTGAAAATCGGCGGGGAAACTTTCGTCAGCCGGGACGTCTTCCTCTTGCAGGAAAGCCCCTTGAAGGGAATGCTGGAAGATTCTGCCGTTCAAAAGAACGTCTTTGACTTAAAGCGTACCACTTACGGCCTCTACCGGCTGGGAATCAAGGCTGAATCTTTGACCTTTGACCTGCTCCTGGCTTCTTACCTGGTTGATAATGAGAAAAATTCCAACGACCTGGGTGAACTGGTCCAAGGCTACGACTACTATGACTTAAAGACCGACCTGGAAGTCTACGGGAAGGGGAAGAATGCCAAGATTCCGGCAGATGACGCGGTCTTCTTCAACCACCTGGCTGGCAAGACCGCGGCGATCGCGGCTTTGAAGGACAGTCTGTTAAAGCAGTTAAAAGACCATGAGCAAGATGACCTCTATGATTCAATCGAACTGCCAACGGCCAGAGTCCTGGCCAAGATGGAAATGAACGGGATCAAGGTCCAGCCTTCCCGCTTAAAGGAACTGGAAAACGACTTTGCTGTCCGTTTAAAGGAACTGGAAGAGAAGATCTACAAGGAAGCCGGGGAAGAATTCAACCTGAATTCACCAAAGCAGCTGGGGGTCATCCTCTTTGAAAAGCTGGGCCTGCCAGTTATCAAGAAGACCAAGACTGGTTACTCCACTTCAGTTGAAGTCTTGAACCAATTGAAAGAACAAAGCCCGGTTGTCAGTGACATCCTGGAATACCGGCAGATTTCCAAGATCCAGTCTACCTACGTTAAGGGCCTCTTAGACGTCATCGATGAGCGTGACGGCCGTATCCACACCCGCTACCTGCAGACTTTGACGGCAACTGGCCGCCTGTCTTCAGTTGACCCTAACCTGCAGAACATCCCAACCAGAACGGAAGAAGGCAAGCAGATCAGAAAGGCTTTTGTCCCATCAAGTCCGGATGGCTATATCTACTCCTGCGACTACTCCCAAATCGAGCTCCGGGTCCTGGCCCATGTCTCAGCCGACCCGAACATGCAGGAAGCCTTCAAGACTGGCTACGACATCCACGCCCACACGGCCATGAAGATCTTCCACTTAAGCAGCGTTGACGAAGTAACGTCTTTGCAAAGACGGCGGGCCAAGGCGGTCAACTTCGGGATCGTCTACGGGATCTCCGATTACGGCCTCTCCAAGAACCTGGACATCTCCCGCAAGCAGGCCAAGGAATTCATCGACGAATACTTTGAGCAATACCCAGGCATCCAGGCCTACATGGACCGGGCTGTTAAAGACGCCAGAGAAAAGGGCTACGCGGAAACCATCATGCACCGCCGCCGCTACCTGCCAGATATTCACGCTAAGAACTTTAATGTCCGCTCTTTCGCGGAAAGAACGGCGATCAACTCCCCAATCCAAGGGTCAGCCGCGGACATCATGAAGATTGCCATGATCAACGTGCAAAAGAAGCTGGATGAACTGGGATTAAAGACCAAGATGGTCGTCCAGGTCCACGACGAATTGATCTTTGACGTACCAGCTGATGAACTGGAAACGATTCAGAAGATTGTCCCGTCAGTCATGCAGGCAGCTGTTAAGTTGGACGTGCCTTTAGTCGCTGACGCCGGCTGGGGCCATGACTGGTATGAAGCAAAGTAGGAGGTAGAAAATGCCAGAAATGCCAGAAGTTGAAACGGTCCGCCGGACCCTGCGGCCCTTGGTCGTGGGCAAAACGATCGACCATGTCGATATTTGGTACGACAAGGTCATCACCGGCGACCCGGAAACTTTTAAAAGGGAGTTAAAGGGCAAGACCTTTACCGCCGTTGACCGCTATGCCAAATTCCTGCTCTTCCGTTTAGGCGACTTGACGGTCGTTTCCCACTTGCGGATGGAAGGCAAGTACCATCTAACGACCTGGGATGCACCGGTAGACAAGCATGAGCACCTGCAGTTTGCCTTTACCGATGGAAGCAGCCTCCGCTACGCGGATGTCCGCAAATTCGGCCGCCTGCAATTGGTGGAAACTGGAACTGAATTCCAGGTCACCGGCTTGAAGAATTTGGGCGTTGAAGCAAATAGTCCAGAATTTAGCTTGGACTACTTTGAAAAAGGCTTGAAGAAGAGGAGCATGAACATCAAGAGCCTGCTCATGAGCCAGACCCTGGTAGCCGGCCTGGGAAATATCTATGTTGATGAAGTCCTCTGGCAAAGCCAGATCAACCCCTTAACGCCAGCTAACGAATTAACCAAGGACCAGGTCAAGTGCCTCCATTCAGCCATCAATGAAACCATAGAAGAAGCTACTAAATACGGCGGCACGACCGTCCACAGCTTCTTAAACGCGGAAGGGGAGTCCGGCCACTACCAGGAAAAGCTCAAGGTCTACGGCAAGGAGGGGCAGCCATGCCCCCGCTGCGGGGAAGACTTTGTCAAGATCAAGATCAGCGGGCGGGGAACCACCTACTGCCTGCATTGTCAAAAGAGGGTGTGACTGTTAAAAAGTATTAATTTCATCCAGTGCTAAATAGTAATTTTTCTTACCAATTCATGATATAATGCCGGTATCAAAAGATTGGGAGGAAGAAATAATGAGCGAATACATGTCCATATCAAAAGCAGCTGAATATCTTAATGTTGCTAAGTCAACTCTCCGCAATTGGGAAGCTGAGGGACTGATTACGCCGCTTAGAACTACCTCTAATCAACGTCGCTACACTAAAGAAATGCTAGATGAGCTTCTGCAAGGCAATATGAAAGCAGCTAAGCCTAAGAAGCTGCTGACCATCGGCTATTGCCGGGTTTCTTCTGGCCATCAAAAAGAAGATCTCCAAAGGCAGAAGGATGTAGTGTCCAGATATTGCGAAGTCAATGGCTATCAGTTTAAGATCATTCAAGACGTTGGATCTAGTCTCAACTATAAGAAAAAGGGCCTGACAGAGCTGATCAACATGATCTGCAAGAAGCAGTGTGAGCGAGTCGTTGTAAATTACCAAGACAGGCTTGTCCGTTTTGGCTTTGAAATGATTGAGACAATCTGCCAGGCAAACGATGTAGAGCTAGTTGTCATCAATCAGACAGACAACGTTGATCCAAATTCAGAACTTGTAGAAGATGTTTTATCTATAATCACTGTTTTCTCAGCTAAGCTGTATGGAAAGAGGTCACATCAGAATGCAAGAGTCATCCAAGAAAGCAAAAAGCTCTTCAGTCAAGCAGACAGTGAAAAAGACTCAACCCAAGACAGTTAGAGTCTACTCCAAAAAGATAAGCGATGAAGAATTTGCCAGAATGTCAGACTTTTTTGAAAGATACGGCAGGTGCCGGCATTTCTTTTTGAACCGCTACTGCGGCATCAATTCGATGCTTGCGGTTAATAACTGGCAGGCTCTGCGTAACCAAGTTCGTAAATGGGACAAGCCGGTTAAAGGCTCAAAAGGCAAGCTGGAAACAGTCTACAACTTTCAGACCAAGCACTGGGTTGGTGCTCTCCGTGAAGCATGTGCCAACATAAAAAGCATGTGGTCGAATCTGGCTAACCGTTTAAAGAAGCTGATTCAAGGAAATGAAAATTTTTCTGCAGATCAGCGCCACCTTCTGTTCTTTATCTTAAAATTTAAAAGCGCATGGCAAGCCGTTCTTCTTCACA